>JAIRZF010000250.1 GCA_031267385.1 Dysgonamonadaceae bacterium
ATCACCAAAGACCTGGAAGATGCGATTATCTGCGTCAATGAAAGTCATACGTTTGAGCTTGGAGTCGAAGGAGAAGGTCTGACTTACGAATGGTACTACGGCAACAGCCGCATACTGGGCGCCAATACGAACCGCTACACAATAGTTCATGCCCGCCCGACCGATTACGAGAAATATTATGTGATCGTCTGGAGTAACTACAACGGTTATCATGCGAGTATTTACAGTAAACAGGTCCGATTATGGGTAACGGAACAGTTGCCTGAAACGCTGCAATTCGAGACCTATCCCGACCCGGCATTCACGGGAAGTACCTATCATCTGAAGCTGGCAGGCTACTCCGATGTCACGGAATATGCCTGGAGTTACAGCAAGGAAGATGTCACGTTCTCTCCGGAAACGGGAGTGGTTGGTGAAAACGAAACCTGGGCTACTTTCGGAACATTGTCGGAAGGCACGGGAACGGTTACCGCCACCTTGACTCATCCGTGCGGCACGAGAGAAGCTACCCAAACGATCCGTGTGACTTACCCGACCGGCACCGAGGATGTAACGGACAGTCAGGTTGCGGTTTATCCGAACCCAACGGCAGAAGTGATCCGGATCAGCAACACGGTTTCCAATCAGGTAGTCAGGATCACGGACGTTACGGGTTCTCAGAAATGGAGATACAGAACCCAGGAGGGCGTCACCACGATCGACCTGACGGGCTATGCTAAAGGGACTTATCTAGTTCACTACGATGGAAAAACCTACAAGGTGATAAAGAAATGAATAATGAAAAATGAAAAATAAATAAACGACGTCGTAAACGGGAAACGCACAAATAGCACGAATAACGCCTTTGCCCGGAGGGCAACAATATCAATTTGCGCCAAATGACATGAAAGGGACAAAGTTCTCATAAACAGAGGATGCGGAAAAACGCAAGAATCGGATTAAAAAATGTAGTAATAGACAGAACTTCTTAAAAAAATATTATGAAAAATGTTAAAATTATAACGCGGGTATAACAAAAAATACTACATTTGCGTTGTATCTGTAACCAATATGATTATGCAATTGATGAAATTAATATTGAGAGCCAACGGCATTTTCCCTTATGTTTTAGAAGGGCGACATAGGACGTCCGAGTCGTTGGTGTACTTCGGGATTGAAAACGATAAAAAGAATATGAAATCGGACATACGTATTGTTTGCGGCGATATTAAGAAGTCAGTAGATTTGGCCCGGATAAAATACGTATTGTGATGGTACAACGACATCAACGGACAACTGGAATTGCTAATCGGGATCATGTAGCCATTGAGCAAAATACTATTGTGGATGATAATTTATTACCCTCTGCAGAGGAGTTAGAGAAATTGAAACAAGTAGACCCCTCTATCGTACCATGGATTATGCAACGGGCAGAAAAAGAACAGGACACCCGATTACAGTTTAATAGGGATCAAATGCGACTCGCCTACAAGGAAAGCGGCATGACTCATTGTGCTTTGTGGTTTGCTTTCGTGTTGGCCATCGTCGTGCTATTTTTGAGCAGTTTGTTTATATATTTAGGGAAAGAGTTAGCCGGAACAATCTTTGGTGGTGTAGGAATATTGATTCTTATACAGTCGTTTTTAAAATTTGGAAGGAAGTAGAAACTAAGAAAATCCTACGAACTAACACCATATCTAACGTTACATGAAATTCAGCTTGCCTTTGCCCGGAGGGCAACAATATCAATAGAAAATACGGAATCAACCCCGGCAATTTTTTTATTTCCTTACCAGCAGCAAAATCTGTTTCAACAAGAGGTACAATACTTTTGGAGAGCAGGATACAAACGGAGGAAAAAAGATTTTTCGTTTTTGTCCGGTCGTTTTGCAAAGCACAATCCAGCGTCCCCACAGAAATGCCGTCAGCGCTTCTTGTTTGTAGCGTTTGTATTGTTTATTGGCTGAAAGTAATTTGGAAAACCATTCTCCGGATTTTATTAAATCGGATGAGCTGATCCGGGTTTGGGTTTCTTTTCCAAAGGAATACAAAGAAAAAGAAAGCCGGTGGATACGCATCATTTCAGGGTCGGGTTCCAATCCCGATTTGTGTAATTCTTCACGGATAAGTTTCTCTTTGTTCTGCTCCTGAGTCAGTTGTTTTTCCCTTGAGATATTGGTGTTGTGCCACCTGTAGTACAGTGAAAAATCGGGGATATTGGCTATTTTCGTTTGTTCGTTCAATCTGCACCACAAGTCGTAATCTTCGGCAACGGGGACTTCATGATATAAATTTTGTTTCAGTATTGAGGCTCTGAAACAGGTGGACGGGTGTATCAGGGGAACACTGAACAAGAGTGAAATGGAAATAAACGGCGGCGAAGTCTGGTTGATAATTTTTCCCGTAATTGTACCTTTGTCATCAATGACATAAGCCCATGTTCCGCATAAACCGACATCCGGGCGCTTTTTCATGAACCGAATTTGTTTTTCAATTCGTGTCGGAACGCAAATATCGTCGGAATCCATGCGGATGATGTATTTTCCTTTACAAATTTTAATTCCTTTGTTTAAGGTTTTTATCAACCCGAGGTTTGTTTCATTTTCGATATAACAAATCCGTTGGTCGGTATAGGACAAAATAATATTTTTACTCTCATCCGTTGATCCGTCATTGATAATAATCAATTCGAAATCGGCAAAAGTCTGATTTAGTATGCTTTCGATGGCTTCACGCAAATATTTTTCTGCATTAAAAACCGGCATCACAACGGATAACTGTATATTTTGCCCCATAGGATAAGTTTGAATTCTCTATTTCTTTTTCAAAATAAATATTCCACAACCATATTGACAATGGATGTTTCCGGCTGTTACATCTACATTCTCGTGCAATTCGTCTGCATCGTCCAGATAAGAAAAAGAAAGCAAGTCATATTTTTCGGAAAAGTAATTCATTAAATAATTGACGTCAAATATCCGGTGTGCATTAAATTCAATTCGTTGAGTACCAATGGGGACTGAAAAATAAAATATACCTCCCGGTCGTAAAAGCCGATGGATATTATCCAATCCTTTCAAATGTCCATCGGCGTCAATCGGGTCGCCATACCTGCCTAAACCCAAATGTTCGATGGTATGCAGACAGGAAATGGAATCACAATAATTTATCAACGGAAAATCCCGGCTCATTAAATTCGCTTGTGTAAAACGAATATTCTTAATTGTATTATCAAGGGGTCGTATATCCAACACTTCCACCTCCATAAACGAAGCGAGATGAGCAACAAAGCCATCGATTCGAGAACCAATATCGACATGTTTCTGAGGCCGCTGTTCAAATATTTTTTGAGCCATATACAAGTCTTGTTTAAAATAGTGTTTGGTATAAGTTCCGCTATTCTCGTTCCGGTCGGTCAGACATAAATAATTCCGGGTAATTCTGAAATCGCGATTATTTCCCATTGATCGTTTGAATATCTTTTTTTCGTGATAAAACAAAGGCAGATTTTTAAATCGAACCAGTATTTTCCGGGGATAAAAACCCAGTAAAATTTGCAGATTAAGCAAGAAGTTTTTCATGTCTTAACAGATTAATATTAATATTAAAATTATATTTTTATCCAACGATCGGGTATTAAATCCCTGATACGATCATTTTCTTCTGGATTTTTCAACCACTGGTCCGGAGCGATAACGATTTTGTTTTCGTTGTTATTCAACCACGCTCCCCACCAACTGAAACTGCTGTTGGCGATGATATTATGTTTACAAAGACTCATTAATTGCATGTCAATATAACTATCCCGTCCTTTGTTCCAGTTTATATGGACAGCATGAAGAGTAGGGATTGTTTTTTTTGCTTCCTCCGGGTCGTCGGAAAAAACGAAAAAAGTTGGATTATCGAATTCCTGCCGGATTCGTTCGATTGCTTTTTCGTAATATTCGGTAGAGAGTTCCGTATAAATAGCGGCTGATTTTTTATTACTCACATAATCTCCCCGTCGTATATGAATCGACACCGAGTTTGTATCCTTGATTTTTTCAGCAATATCCTTGTTTTTACCGTAAAGATGATTTTTGAAAGTAAAACATCTTCTCACGATCTCCTGAAATGGTATAAAATATTTTTCTGATTGAAAATAACCTGATAATGATGTGTGGTCCGGCTGAGATAAAAATTCAGGGTCATAACCGGAAGATTCCAATTCTTCATACAGGTTATAGCATTTGGTAATTCTTCTTCCCAACGACGTCTTCTTTATTTTAGGATAAATTTTCCGAAGCAGAAAACCTCTTTTTTTAGAAGAAATTATTTTTTCATGATGTTTGAGGAAGAACAAATCCAGTTCATAAATCCGGTGAGTCACATTTTTGGAACGGATGTTGAGGAGAGATTTGTCTATACAAACCCCCACTCCCAGTCGATCAGCCAAAGCTCTGGCTGCTGCGTACTGGAACATTTGATTCCCTAAACCTCCGAAAACGAATACCCTGATCATAAGCTTTGTTTTGATTCGTTTTGAATCTGATAAAACTAAAAAATAAAGAACTTCCTGTGCAAATGTAGTAAAATAAAATCAGTCAGACAGTCAATTCTGAAGTAAATAGATTGAATTTGTATGAAATTGTCTTGGAGAAGCGGTGAAGATTCGGGTGAAAATCATTACCTTCGCCTTTTCAAAATAGTCCTCAATGCAAATGAGATGTCGTTGAATATTTTTTATGTCAATATACAATGATGAAAAGAATCGTTTTAGTAACACAATTTACGCCTACAAAGGAGAATTATTATGGACCAACGGCTTTATTGTATTACATTATAAAAAACAGATCAAAAAACATAGAAATTAAAATTTATTCATTCAATTTGACAAACGTGCCTGAAAGTATGCAGGCGAAAAGTGAGAGTGAATTAAATTGTGAAATAGTAAACGTTAAAAAACGAGAATTTATAAGTAAGTTGGACTACCTGCGTATGCGAATTTCGGGGTGGTTTTCCAATTTGCCGGTGTGGAGTTTTTTGAAATTGAATAAAAACTATGTTGCAGAGATAAAAGCGTTGCTGCCGGATATGGTTTGGGTGTATCCTTATCAATTGATCCGTATTTCCAAACAGTTTGAATCTATCCCTTTGGTTGTTACCTGTTGTGATAGTGCATCTCTTCACTATTACAGAAAATTAGGAGATATCAATTATTCGAAAGATAAAGCGACCTATAAAAATTACAGAAAATACTTAAATCTTGAAAGTCGTTATCTTAAACAAAATGTTCTTTTTCACTTGGTCGGATTGGAAGATCTAAAATTTCTACAACGCTTATTATATCCAAATGTAGAAAAAGCATTCTTTTTACCACATCCACATTATTCATTCATAAAAAAAACAACGTATTTTACTGCGGAAAAAATAAAAATATTGATTTCCGGGCAATACAATGAATATGTAAAGACTGATTTCGACCGGTTGTTAAATCTATTACTGCAAAATAAGGATTTGATTTCGGAAATAACGATTACATTTATTGGGAAAAATTGGAATGTATTCTCTCAGCAACTGCAAAAATGCGGATATGAATCTACGACTATTACATGGGTTGAAGAGTATTTTTCCGAGATAATTAATTATGATATTCAACTATTCCCCACTAGCTTAGGTACGGGTACCAAAGGTAAAGTTTTAGATGCATTGTGTTGTGGATTGATTTGCATCGGTTCTAAGTATGCTTTTGAAAATATTATGGTGCAGAATGGAGAATCTTGTCTGCAATATAACTCAGTAGAAGAGGTTCCTGATATTATACACAATGTGATTAATCAGAAGGAATTTTATATAAAGTTGGCTTCTTTGGGGCAATCGACAGTAATAGAAAAACATTCTCCGGAATTAATATCTTCTTTGTTTTTTCGAAAAATATTCAATGATTAGCATGATACCGTCAATAATAAAAAAGAATTATCGGAAATTGCTTCCGGAAGAAGTGAGGGAATGGATCATTAAAATTGTCATTATCCCGGCTAAAGAACTTAATCTGTTTCGCAAATGGAAATTGAATAAGCTAAAGAAGGAAATTATCCGGTATTATGAGAGGAATGCTGAGATGTCGTGTGAGCAGAAAACAGTCATTGATTTTTTGAAGTCAAATCGATTAGCTATGTTTCCTCTGAAAATAGAGAAAAAGAAAAAATGTCCTGTGTATTACGACTCGTCAAAAGATCTTCGGTATGTTATGTATAAAGGAAAACGTTTGTATATGAAACGTTCGATGACCCGTCTGGAAATTCAAAGGTCGTATGATAATTTAATTTTTGAGCAACAGCCACATTCTCCTCATTGTTATTTTTCAGATGATTTTTTTGTAACGGAAAGTGATATTGTTATAGATGCCGGAACTGCCGAAGGGAATTTTGCTCTTTCCATCATAGATAAAGTGAGTAAAATATATTTATTTGAGGCAGATTTAGGTTGGATTGAAGCCTTGGAGGCTACTTTTGAACCATGGAAAGAAAAAGTAATAATTTCCAACAACTTTATATCGAATAATGATGTGGGAAAAAATATCACTTTGGATATGGCCATAGGAAGTCAATCCGTCGATTTTATTAAAGCGGATATTGAAGGCGCAGAAGTTGATATGTTAAGAGGGATGGATAAAATTTTATCTCGTCAATCAAATTTGAAATTGGTACTTTGCACTTATCACCACCAATCGGATGAAAAAGACCTAAGTGATATTTTAAGAAAAAAAGGTTTCTCCATTAGTCCGTCTGAAGGGTATATGATCCTTTTTGATGATCCGGACTTTCAAGCACCTTACTTGAGGAGAGGAGTTATACGTGTAAGAAAATGTTCAGAATGAAATCCTATTTACAAACAACTTATAATTATATAAAGGATCAAAAACAACAATCGGGTGAATCTGTTCGATTTTATAATTGGATTGGAGAAGTTGGTAGTTTCTGGTTCAGGAAATTTATTCATTCACGAAAAATTCCATGCGATCAAAATAAAGCCATTGCCTTTTTCTCCGTGTTTGGTGAAAAATTCCCCATATCCATAGACAAAGCGCTTGTAAAGGTGTTTTTCACCGGTGAAAACCTGCATCGAAATGAATTCGGATTTTCATATCAGAATTATTCCGATTACCTGCAAAACAAGCATTTGGATTTATCCCTCGGCTTTGATTATTTCAAAGATGATTCGTACCTAAGATTCCCGTTGTGGGTACTTCCTTTTGTTGATCCGGAAAATACGAGTGATTCCGAAATCAGAAAAATTTGTGATAAATTGTCGAATCCTGATCCGGACGGTATTCAGTTGCGGAGATTTTGTTCATTGGTTTCCAATCATGATCCGAACGGACTGAGGAAAGAAATTTATGATTCTTTGATTGATATTGACGAAGTAAGTTGTGGCGGTCGTTTTATGAACAATACAAATGAATTAAGGCAGGTTTTTGGAGATGATAAACTTTGTTATTTGAAACAATTCAAGTTCAATATTTGTCCGGAAAACTCAAATGCTCCCGGATATGTTACGGAAAAACTGATGGAAGCCGTATTTTCCGGTGCGATCCCTGTTTATTGGGGTTCAGATAATGATCCGGAACCGGACATCTTAAGCAGGGATGCAATCATTCTTTGGAATAAAAATGGGAATAACACGGAAAATGTGAATTTGATCCATTCCTTGCACAAGGATTCGCAGTTGTACAAGGATTTTTATGTTCAACCCCGCTTAAAGCCGGATGCAGCCGGGCATTTGAGTGAAATGTTGTGGAATCTTGAAGAGAAACTGATGAAACTGACCACTTCTAAAATTTCAAAAATCAGGTAATTATACATTGGTAGGTCGGACGTATAAAATTTGTGGTAATTTACCAGGCTGAGAATAACGTGACTACAATCACATAAAGCACTAAAAAGACAGGTGCAAAAAGTGTATTGATAATGAACAAGGCCGTACACATAAGTCGTGATACGGTTTTGGTTTCCCGATACATCAGCCGGTGTGAATGGAAAAAGTAATAAATCAAATAAACCGGTATCGCCAATGTGATAAGACCGTGGATTTTTGTATGAAAAAACGAAAGTAACCAATCGACGATTATGTGTAATAAAGTGATAAACAGGATAAGCGAAAAATAATGCAAAGTATAAACGCCGTGATCGAAATAAAGCCATTTTTTCTTGCTGTGAAACAGCCACAACCAAAATGCAAAAACAGGCATATATAAGAATACGGCTTTGGGGAAATTATGTTTCAACGATTCTTTTATGGCTTTTTTTTCTTGCTTAAAACCCAGTAATGTTCTGGATATCGCGTATTTATATATCGACAATTTTTCTTCTTCAGGAAGCGTCCGTTGAATGGAATCCAAATCTGCTATATTTCTGAGATTTTTTAATCCGAATATAGATAGGCTATTTTTCGGATTGACAATATTTTCTTCCTGCGCTTGTTTATGACCTGTTTTTGGAGGATGATCGCTAAAATCAGGCAGAATAGCAGGAATAAAAAATACGACAAAACTGATGAATATATATAACTGTACCGGATTAACCTGACTTTTCCGCTTTCCTGCAAGATACTCCTTTGTCAGTTTCGCCGGAAAAAACAAGGATATAACGGTTTTCCAAAACAGGCCATCGTAATGAATAAAATCAGCCCAAAAATGCACAAACAAATAATGAAAATGCCGTCGGGTTTCCACGTTTTCCTGTCCACATTCCGGACAAAATCTTGTGGCTACAAAATATCCGCAATTCTGGCAACGTTTATCTTTTCTGATCTTTGAATGGCTCATGTGGCAAATTTAGCTACAGTTTCATTCCCAGGTTATACATGATAAATGCATAAATATCAGCTGTTTCCTCCAGTTGTTTGGCAAGCGGTTTGCCGCCTCCGTGACCGGCTTTGGTTTCAATGCGGATCAGTTTAGGCGCATCGCCCGTGTCGGAAGCCTGTAAAGCAGCAGTGTATTTGAACGAATGGGCAGGAACTACGCGGTCGTCATGATCGGCGGTCGTTACCAGGATTGCCGGGTAAGGAGTACCGTCGTTTTTGATGGTATGAAGAGGGGAATATGCCTGGAGATAGCGGAACATTTCCTCGTTATCGGCGCTGGTGCCATAATCGCTCGCCCAATTCCAACCGATAGTAAAGACATGATAACGAAGCATATCCATCACTCCCACCTGGGGAACGGCTACTTTGAACAGTTCGGGACGTTGGTTGACGACTGCGCCGACCAATAATCCGCCATTAGAACCGCCGACAACCGAAAGTTTTCCGTTATTGGTATATTTTTCCCGGATCAAATATTCGGCGGCAGCGATAAAATCATCAAATACATTTTGTTTGTTCAGTTTGGTACCGGCCTGATGCCAACTTTCACCGTATTCGCCGCCTCCGCGCAAATTGGTTTGAGCGTAAATACCGCCGCTTTCGAGAAATGGTAGACGACTGGTCGAGAAACCGGGATTCAGGCTAATATTGAATCCGCCGTAACCGTAAAGGAAAACCGGATTCTTCCCGTTTTTTTTCAGCCCTTTTTTATAAGTGAGGAACATGGGTATTTTCGTTCCGTCTTTGCTGGGATAAAAAACTTGTTCCGTGACATAATCTTCGGGAGTAAATGCGACTTTGGGAGCCAGGTACAATTCCGATGTATTTTGTTCTATATCGTACTTAAAGATAGTGGCCGGGTAGGTGAACGACGTGAAACTGTAGAACGTTTCCTTGTCGTCTTTGTCGCCGCTGAAACCAACCGAACCTAAAGTAGGTAATGCGATTTCATGCAGTTGTTTTCCGTCCAAATCGTACACATAAGCATGATTCGAGGCATCTTTATTGTAAGTTAATATCAAGTGTCCGCCGATGATTTGGGCGTTGCTCAATACAGATTCATTTTCAGGAACCAGATCTTCCCATTGGTTTACTTCCGGAGCGGCGATATCGGCGATCATAATCCGGTATTTCGGCGACTGGTAGTTGGTGAAAAGGTACATTTTATTCCCGATCACTTCGATGGGATAATACGTGTATTCCATATCGTTCGTTAAAGCGATGACCGGGGCATTTTCTTTTGTTAAATCCTTGATGGAAAGATTGTTTCCGCTACCTGCTCCCGATTCAATAAGGAATAAGATCCGTTCGTCTTCACTCACTCCTGCGGTATAAAACCGCTTGGGTTCTTTCGGATTTTGAAAAACGAGTACATCTTTCGATTGCGGTTCGCCTAATTTATGATAATAGATCTTATGATTTTCGTTCACATTGGAAAATTCTTTCCCGGTCGTTGGAGCGTCGTAAGCGCTGTAATAGAAGCCGTCGCCTTTCCAACTTGCTCCTGAAAATTTAGCCCAAAGAATGTGGTCGTCGAGTAGTTGCCGGGTGGTAAGGTCGATGACATAGATTTCCATCCAGTCCGAACCGCTACGCGAAATGGTGTAAGCCATATATTTTCCGTCGTTGGAAAAACTGGTTCCCGATAGCGCCACGGTGCCGTCGTCCGACAGGGTATTGGGGTCTAAGAGAACCGTTGCTTCGCCATCCAAAGAGTTCTTTACGTACAGAACGCTTTGGTTTTGCAGGCCGTCGTTTTTGAAAAAGTAATATTTCCCGTTCTTTTTCCAGGGTATACCGATGCGTTCGTAGTTCACGAGGTCGGTCAGACGTTGTTTCAACTGTTCGCGGAAAGGAATTTTCGCCAGATAAGCGTTGGTGACCTCATTTTCCGCTTCGACCCAGGCGGCCGTAGCCTGTGAAGTGTCGTTTTCAAGCCAGCGATAAGGGTCGGATATTTCTGTTCCGAAATAATTGTCTACGACGTCGTTTTTTTCCGCTACGGGATAAACTAATTTTGTTTTTAGTTGGCAAGCGCTCATAACCATTATTCCGGTTAATAGTAAAACTATTCGTGCTTTCATTTTTCAGGTATTTTTATTTGTTACAAAGGTAGTATTTCATTTTGAAAACTAAAAAATAAATCCGAGAATTCGTAATCGCCTGTCCCCATTTATTTTATAGATCCTCCTTTTGTTTTGAATAAATCCATGGCTTCTTTTACGATTGCAGAACCCGATAAATAAAGAATCCCCACATAGAGAATACTCACAAGAGGTATCTGGCACAGCATCAGGACTAATTTATCCGAAATAAAATAATGGAGCAGATAGCCGCAGAATATTGTTCCGGCTGCGATAAAGAAATAAGGCAGCAGATCTTTACACAACTCTGTCGGACGGTAGTTTATCAAACGGTTGGCAATGAGACTTGTGATTAAATATTTGAGGAAGTAAATTGTTGATGTTGCAAAGATTAACCATAAATAATGGAGTTTTAATACGATTGTCAGGCCGATGGTTGCCGAAAAAACAACAATATGCAGAATCATGGATACCATGTACCATCCCGATTTGTTTTTGATTTTGAAAAGATCGCCGCTAGAAGAATCCAAAGCGTAGAATATTCCGCCAAAGCACAATAATTGTAAGACGGGAATGGCTTCGATCCACTCATTACCCAGGCATATGTGTATAAAAGGATCCGCAACCAATATCATACCCATGAATACCGGAAAAATAATGAAGGCTTTTATTCTTACAAATTTGCGGAAAACACGTTTTAACCGGTCTTCATCGTCAATTGCCGATAAGACCGGATAGGGAACGCCTAGAACCGAACCGGACAAGAATTCAAGAACGCTGTTGAAATGTTTGCCGGCATTGCTGTAAATTCCGGCTACCGCCAGTGAATATATTTTGCCGAGTGCGTTTGGCAGAGCGGTAATTACCAATCCCAATAAATTTCCTGCAGTGAGTTTTGAACTGAAAGCAAAAAGTTCCCTGAAAGATTCTTTACTGAAAGTTCCCGTCGGGCGCCATCCTGTGAAAATCCAGTAATAACCTGTTCTGATAAAAGCGCAGACAACTATCTGGGAAGCTAAAGCCCAGGCTCCATACCCCCGGTATGCAAGGATCAACGCTACAAAATAGGATATGAAAATTGATACGACACTGTTTTTTGTAATCAATTTGTAATTGATGTCTTTATACAACCGCGCGCTCTGAACCGCTCCGAAAGAACTGAATAAAAAAGACAGGAACATAAAACGGGATAAAGGGATAAGAGTCGGATCTTTATAGTAATTACTGATGAGTGGGGCGCAAAAGAATAAAACGGCATACAAAAAGGCTGCAATGAAAACATTGGAGTAGAAAACCGTAAGATAATCCGATTGCGTCACGTTTTTTTTACGGATAAGCGCCGCCGTGAATCCTCCTTCCAGTAATACGTTTGATATTCCTCCGAAAATAGCCAGTACTCCGTATCTTCCGTAATCTTCTTTCCCAATCAGGCGCGCCAGCACGATACCGCAAACCAGGACGACTATCTGCTGGAATATTTTATCCGCCGAACTCCATCCTAATCCGGAGAGCGCTTTCCTTTTAAGTGACTTTTCCGACATCTGCTATTTTTTCTGCTGTTTAACGGTCTGTTGTCATCCAACGGGCAAGCAAATGTAAATATTTATTTTGAGAACTGAAAAAATACTTATCTTTGCATGGTGAAAAACAATGCTATACATAGTAGTGAGGAAAAGTTTTATGGAACTATTCGAAAGATATAAAAAATTGAATGATTCCTTTTCCTCACGGAGAGTGATTTTCCACGTTGGAGCTCATGCCGGCTTCTTCTCGGAATACAATAACATGATCCTGACGATGCTTTATTGTTTATGCAATAAAATAAGATTCACCTTATTTTCAAAAGACGCCAATTTCGGTTATGATAAGGGCTGGACGGATTATTTCTGCCCTTTTACGGAGGAAGAAGAGGATATCTTCCATTCCCGGTATAATTTCAGATATCCGGGTATTACAAAAACCCTGAGACCTCAGGTGCTTTTTTATCATTTGTTTCATCCGAATACTTTTCTAACATTTGAAATACTCAACCGGGCAAGAGACAGGAAGTGGGAAAATGAACATTATGATATTCCGGAATTGGGGATCTATGGGGATTTACAGGATGCTTGCCGTGCATTGGTTGATATGACCTGGCGGTTTAATAATCGGACTAAGGCGAGAGTAGAGGATTTAATATCATCTTTACATCTTCCGGAAAGTTATATCGGATTTCATGTTCGGGCAGGAGATAAAAGCATAGAAACCGGTCTGTTGGATGTATCCAAATACATTAGTAACATTCCGGTGGATTATCCGTCGAAAAATGTGTTTGTTCTGACTGATGATTATCTGATTGTGGAAAAATTCAGAAAATTATTGAACGATTGGAATATTTATACTCTCTGTGGAGAAGAAGAACGAGGTTATTTCCACGAAGAATTTCAAAAAAGGAGAGACCCTGAATCTATACGGAAATCTCATGAAACTCTTTTTGCATCTATGGATATTCTTCGTAATTCTGATTTATTTATCGGTACTTTCAGTTCCAATCCGGGAATGTTTCTGGGTATGGTGATGGATAAACACAGAGTTTGCGGAGTAGATGTACATTTATGGGAAATTTGGTGATTTTTGCTGTTGAATGGAAAGGGGTTGCTTGGTGTTTTTAAAAAATGCCTTGATAGATTGACAATTCAGAATAAATATAGTATATTTGTCAACCAAACAGGAAGGTTTAATATTATAATATCGGAAGGAAAAATTTATATATGAATAAGTTATTCTCGAAAAGATTTAAATCTGCCCGTATCTTGAATGGGTTTTCGCTACAAGATTTGGCGAATGTGCTGGGTAATAAAATATCGCGTCAGGCGTTGCATAAATATGAAAAAGGCGAAGTAATTCCTGATAGCGATATGATCAATCATTTGAGTAAAGCTCTCAATGTACAACCCGATTTCTTTTTCAGAGATGCAAAAATTGAGTTGGGGGAACTGGAGTTTCGAAAATTGACAAAATTACCCGCAAAAGAGCAAAATAAAATAGTCGAATCAACCAAAGATATATTATCCAGGTACTTGGAACTGGAAGAGATTTTAGGTGTCGAAACCGTTTTTGAGAATCCATTAAAAGATTTTCCTGTCATATCTTCATTTGAGGATATTGAAAAAGCCGCATCGAAGGTGAGGGATTCCTGGCATTTAGGGGCAGATCCTATTTACAATACGGTTGAGTTATTGGAAGACAATCATATCAAAGTCGTTTCGGTAAATTCGGAAGACAGTTTTGATGGAATGCAGACATGGCTTAACCGGACGATTCCCGTTATTGTGATAAACAGGATTCGTTTGAAATCGGCAGACAGGATTCGATTTACCGTATTGCATGAATTGGGACATTTATTGCTTCCGTTAGACAATCTGTCGGATAAAATGAAGGAAAAATACTGTCACCAGTTTGCCGCGACAATGCTTATACCGAAAGTTGCTATTCAAAAAGAATTGGGAATATCCCGTAAGAAGCTGTTTATTCAGGAATTGGGAGAATTGAAAAAACAGTACGGTATTTCCATTCAGGCGCTGATTTACAGATGTAAAGACCTTCATATTATTTCCGAAAGCCATTCAAATCAGTTAATGTTTATAATTGCATGCAATGGATGGAAAATTACAGAACCCGTACAATATGCCGGACTGGAAGAATCCAACCGTTTTATCCAGCTTTTATTCAGGGCATTAGCAGAAGAACTTATTTCTATGAATAAAGCAGCAGTATTGAACAATCAATCGCTGATTGATTTTCGTCAACAAATTACCACCGTACAATGAAAATTGCAATTACGGATGCTTGCATTTTCATAGACTTGCATGATTTGAAGCTGACAAATCCTCTTTTTTCTTTGGATTTGGAGATACACACTTCTTTGGATGTTTTTAATGAACTGCATGCTCAGCAACAAGACATTCTATCGGCATTTCATTCTGTTGGGAAACTGACAATTCATAACATATCGGCGGAAGACAGAATAAACATGCGGCGACAAAACTATCCGAAATCGTTATCCGAAAATGATAAAACCGTATTGTATCTTGCTGAAAAAATAGGTGCAATGGTTTTAAGCAGTGATAAAGCCGTAAGAATTTGTGCAAGGAAAAAGTCTGTCGAGTATCATGGAATGCTTTGGATATTCGACAGATTGACTGAATGTGGTTCTCTTTTACCATTGGATGCCGCTGATAAACTGGAATTGCTGATACGGACAAATATCATGTACCAGAATAACACCGAATTAATATTTGAAATGGGGAAGCGTTTGAAAAATTGGAGGAAATAATCCCAAAATATCCATTAAGACGAACTTTGAAATTGAGATTAGATACGTAGGTAGATGCATGATTGCCTCTTTTTTGTAAACAAATTTACATGATTAATGCGTAATTTATCTTACTCGCTTGGAAGTACTTGATTTTTATGTAAATTTGCAACAGGTTTAACTTATTTTTTAAAAATGAAAAATATATTCCGCTCCTCATTGCCACACATAGGTGTATTTGTTGTTTTTATAGCGCTGATATTGGTTTATTTTTATCCCGCGTTTGAAGGAAAAGTCCTGCAACAAGGGGATGTTACTCAGTTCCAGGGAATGGTGCATGAGTTGGAAGAATACGGAAAACCTTCAGGTTGGACGGGATCGATGTTTTCCGGGATGCCGAGTTATCATATTTCGGGTTTTTCTTCCGGTACGGATTTTGTCTGGGAATTCAAACACTATATCCTGGAAACTGTTCAGTCGCAAACAGCGGGGCCGGTCTTGATTCTGCTTATCACATCATATATCCTGTTTCTTGTTATAGGAGCTCCTGTTTGGTTGTCTTTGTTGGGGGCTATCGCAATGGCCTTTTCTTCCTATAATATTATTATCATTGTCGCGGGACACATCACTAAAGCCTGGGCATTATCGTTTGTGCCATTGATCATTGCGGGCTTGTACCTTGTATTTAAGCGGAAATATCCCGCCGGATTGATTATTTTCACTCTTGCTTTGGCGTTGGAAATCACGTCCAATCACCTGCAGATCTCCTATTATACGGCAATCCTGTGTGCGATCCTGTTTGTCGGATTTTTTATTTCCTGTATTAAAGATAAAAAGTTTAAACATCTTGGTCTCAGTTCCGGTATTTTGGCTGCCGGAGTTCTACTGGCCGTTGCATCTAATTTTTCGTCTCTTTACACTAATTATGAATCGGGGCTGGAAAGTATGCGTGGAAAAGCAGAGTTGACTCCTCTAAAAGCAGATGCGGGACAGGCTCAATCCAGGCCGGCTGAAGGATTGGATAAAGATTATGTCTTTTCCTGGAGTTATGGAAAAGCAGAAACATTCACTTTTCTTATTCCAAATCTGATGGGTGGCGCTTCGCAACTTTTCAACGAAGAAGATTCGGAAACTTATAAAGTATTGATTGAAAGATCCCGTTCCGGACAGATTACCGGCGAGGAGGCAAATCAATTGTTTAGCAGGGCGCGTGAATACTGGGGCGATAAGCAGTTCACTTCCGGTCCGGTCTATTTTGGAGCTATCATTTGTTTTCTGTTTCTCTTAGCATTTCTGATTGTTCCCGGAAAAAGTAAATGGTGGTTGTTGGGAGCTACTGTCTTTTTTATTTTTCTGGCCTGGGGGAGGAATCTTGCCTGGTTCAATGATTTTATGTATTATCACTTTCCTTTGTACAGCAAATTTCGAACCGTGGAAATGGCGTTGGTTATCCCGGGTTTTATTTTTCCGATAATGGCGGTATTGGCTTTGAAGGAATTGATTTCCGGAAAATCGGATCGAAAAAAAATAGAAAAAGCTTTACTTTGGGCGGGAGGCATAACTGGAGGAATTTGCTTTATCTTCTGGATTGTACCGGAAATGTTTTTCGATTTCCAATCGTCTTTCGATCTTCCGAACAAATTTCCGGATTGGTACACCGAATGTATGATCAAGGATCGGAAAGCGCTTTTACAGGGCGATGCATTGCGTTCTTTGGTTTTTATCCTGTTGGCTATGGCTCTTGTGTTTTGGTACATCCGGGCTAAAAACCGGGGAAAAATATTGAAATATGTAATGATTGGCTTGACCGTTCTTATTTTGGTAGACATGTGGCAGGTCGACAGGCGTTATTTAAGCTCCGGCAATTTCCTGAAATCGAAAGATACAGCGAAACAATCATTTTCAAAAACACCGGTTGATGAAGCCATATTGAACGATAAGTCGGTATCGTACAGGGTATTGAATTTGATGAATCCTTTTCAGGAAGCCCGTACCTCGTATTTCCACAAATCCATTGGAGGATATCATGCTGCAAAGTTAGGACGGTACCAGGATTTAATTGATCGTCGCATCACAAAAGAGATCGGTTCGATCTATTCCGCTTTCAGTACTGTAAAAACCCTGGATGATTTTGATCCGGTATTATCCGATTGTCCGACATTGAATATGTTGAATACCAAATATGTTATTTTTGATAACAACCAACCTCCGATAGTTAATCCTAATGTATACGGAAATGCCTGGTTTGTAGATTCATATCGTTTTGTGAATACTCCGGATGAAGAAATGACTGCGTTGGAAAATTTAAATCCGCGGACTGAAGCCGTTTTGGATCAAAAATTTGCTGAAAATCTGAAAGGTTTGCAGATCATTCCGGACAGTTTGGCTTCGATTGTTATGACTTCATATGCTCCGGATATCCTTGAATACAAATCAAGTTCCCAACAGGACGGATTAGCAATCCTTTCGGAAGTTTATTATCCTTACGGGTGGAAAGCCTATATCGACGGACAACGTGTTCCGATAAGTCGTGCCGACTGGGTATTGCGAGCCGTTGTCGTTCCGGCGGGAGAACATCAGGTTAAACTTGTTTTCGATCCGGATGGAGTAAAAGCTTGCGGTGTAGTAACAACCACTGCCAGCGCGTTGATCATGCTTATGCTGATCGGAGGTGTTGTGTTTTATCTATGGCGAAAATCAAAACAATAATTTTTTATGTCAACTCCACTTTTTTCTGTCGTAATTTGTACCTATAACAGGGCAAAATACCTGGAGCAAACGCTTCAAAGCGTGGTGTCCCAGGATTATCCATCGGAAAAGTTTGAAATAGTGGTCGTCGATAATAATAGTCCTGATCGAACGGAAGCAGCCTCATTTTCTTTTAGAGACCAATATAAAGATCTTACTATCAGGTATTTTAAAGAGCTTCAACAGGGGATTTCTTATGGTCGTAACCGGGGTGTTTCCGAAGCATCCGGCGAGTATATCGTTTTTTTGGATGATGATGAAACTGTCGAACCTGTTTTTTTACAGAATCTGGAAGATTTTTATACCGGATATAAAGACGCCTCTCTGACGGCTGGTCCGGTAATTCCGGTTTATGAGACGACTCCGCCCAACTGGTTGTCTCCTTTCACTATGAGACTGATTACAGGGGCATACGATAAGGGAAAAGAAATAAAAATAGTTGGCCCGAAAGATTATCCCGGAACGGGACATGCTACTTTTCGACGGAGTCTGTTCCGGAAATACGGCGGATTCAATACCGATCTCGGAAGAAAAGGCAGTTCGCTACTTGGCGCTGAAGATAAGGATTTCTTTTTCAGGTTGATCCGGAATGGAGTGAAGTGTTTTTATGTGCCGGGCGCCGCTATTTATCATCATATTCCCGCTTCTAAATTGACAGCGGATTTTTTCGGCCGGTTGACTTATTCCATTGGTGTCAGTGAGCGGGTCAGGACTTTGTCCGAGTCTAAGAACTCCTATTTTAAGCGTTTGTTTTCCGAAGTTATTAAATGGGGCGCTTCTGTCATTCTTGCTTTTTATTATACGATAATATTTCAATTCCCCAAAGCAAAAAAAATCCTTTTATTCAGGTATAATGTAACCTTGGGGATGCTTAAGAAGACTCCTTAATAAAATTTACATTCCAAGGCATGCCTGTTGTCTGCGAAATTCAGCGCATACAATGGCTGTCGCTACCGCTACGTTTAAAGACTCCGAGGTTTCTCTGTCCCGGGGAAAGTTCGGGATATGAATTTTCTGAGAAATGAAAGATTCCGTTTCGGATCCGATGCCGTTTCCTTCATTCCCCATTACAATGAATCCCGTTGAACTTAATTTTTTATTGTACAGGTTTTCTCCTTCGAGGAAAGTTCCGTAGATCGGAAACGGGAGATCGTCCGGATTTTTGAATTGATTGAAAAAGTCCGTCAGATTGGCGTAATGTGTGCGCACACGGGCTAAGGCGCCCATTGTGGCTTGCATCGTTTTCGGGTTGTACACATCGACAGTGTCGGGAGAGCAGACAACATTCTCAATCCCAAACCAATCGGCCATTCTGATGATTGTGCCGAAGTTTCCGGGGTCTTGTATGCCGTCCAATACCAACGTAAGTTTTGTTTTCAAATCTGCGCTATCCAGTTCATAAACAGGCTGTTTGAACACGGCCAGCACATTCTGGGGAGTCCGGAGCAGGCTTGCGCGTGAAATATCTCCTTCTTCAGCCATAACATGTTCCTTGACATGGATATCTCCTTGAGTAGCCAGCCAGGACGACTCCGACAACAAAAATTCACACTCGAAATAAGGAAGCATATCCGAGACCAGCTTATTCCCTTCGGCGAGGAAGCATCCCGTTTCTTTCCGGAATTTTTTATATTCCAGGGAACGAATCCATTTTATTTTATTCTTATTCAGCATGATAGGTGATAATTTAGGTGGAAGAAAAACCGCGTTGTCTCATGGCTTCAAAAGTGATAACAGCTGTAGATACAGAGACATTGAGGGAATCAATTATTCCTCTCATCGGTATTTTAATACGGGCATTTGCTTTTTTTAACCAGAAATCCGTTAAGCCGTCGGCCTCTGTTCCCATAATTATCGCAGATGGTGTCGTGAAATCTGTTTCATGATACCATTGAGCTGCGTTCAGTTCTGCCGCAAACGTTTTTATATTCCGGCATTTCATAAATTCCAAAGCCTCTTCATTGCTGCAAACAGCGATGGGGACAGTGAACAGGCATCCGACACTTGAACGTACAACATTCGGGTTATAAATATCCGTTAAAGGATCGCAAACAATAACGGCATTTGCTTGTGATGCATCCGCTGTACGTAGGATTGCTCCGAGATTACCCGGTTTTTCGACGGCTTCCAAAATAATGATAAATGGATTCGACGGAAGTTTCAGGTCACTTAAGTGGTGGGATTCAGGCCTGGTAAGGGCCAATAATCCATCGGAGCCTTCCCGGTATGCGATCTTTTCAAAAACAGCTTCTGAAACTTCAAATTGTATCTGTTCGGGAATTTGTTTCAAAAGAGCAGGATAGTCGCTCCTGGAGGATAATTCAGGGCAAACAAAAACAGATTCGAATAGATATCCGCCTTCGAGCGCCAGGGAAATCTCTCTTGCACCTTCAATCACAAAAAGATTTGCATTTTTCCTCTCCCGGGCTTTTGTCTGCAGTTTCCCTATTTGTTTGATGCGGGAATTTTGTAAACTAACAATCTTTTCCATGATGAGCGTCGTCTTTCTTCAACTCTCTGTCCTTAACAAACGCAACATAAACTTGCAGGATTGCCGAGACGGCCAGAAATAAGAACCATTCATTTTGCCCATGAAACATGAAATAGGAGGAAACCGGCAATAAAATGGCGGCAATAGCTTCCTGGATATTCAGTCGTTTAATTCTTTTGTTATCTCCCATATATGGATTGGTGAGATAGGATACCGCAACTCCGGCGCCTGCTACGGCGTAAATATAAGGCACTAACGACCAGTCGGTTATATATAAAACAGCCGAAATTAATAATGCAATGGCTGAAATATAGAATAAATATTCTCTGAATTTTTGATTCATTTTCAAGGAATTATAATAAAGAGATCCTCATCGGGTTTCGTCATGTGAAATTGTTCCCGGGCATATTTTTCGAGGCTTTCATTATCGCTTTTCAGCGAGTACAGTTTCTCTGTATTTTCCTCTTTTTGTTTTTTATAATATTCGATTTCATTCTGCAGGCGGTTGATTTCCAGATTGTAGGCATATCTCTTTTTCAGGGTGCTGTCTCCGATGCAGAACGTGACAACCAGAAAAACAAGGATTGTAACATAATACTTGTTGATCGGAATGTTTTTGACGCCAATCTTGCGCAATAAATCCTTTATTTTGTTAATGAACTTATTCATAGGAAAATAGAATCGAATACCGCAAAGGTACGAATAAAAATGAAGAAATGGATAAATGAAAGAATGAAAAAATAATTATCTTTGTGAACAGATATAAAATGATATGGAAAATTATATTGTTTCGGCTCGCAAATACCGCCCGTCGACCTTTCGATCGGTTGTCGGGCAGCAATCTTTAACAACAACCCTTAAAAATGCTATCCGTAATAACAAATTGGCGCATGCTTATTTGTTTTGCGGGCCGCGTGGAGTTGGAAAGACTACCTGCGCACGTATATTTGCCAAAACAATTAACTGTTTAACCCCGAATGAAGACGGTGAGGCTTGTAATACTTGTGAGTCCTGCGTTTCGTTCAATGAACAGCGTTCTTACAATATTCATGAATTAGACGCCGCTTCCAACAACTCGGTAGACGATATTCGTTCTCTGATAGAGCAGGTACGGATTCCTCCTCAAACAGGTAAATATAAGGTTTATATTATTGATGAGGTTCATATGCTGTCCCCGGCCGCATTTAACGCTTTTTTGAAGACATTGGAAGAGCCTCCCCGGTATGCGGTTTTCATTCTTGCCACAACAGAAAAGCACAAGATCCTTCCGACTATTCTTTCCCGGTGTCAGATATATGATTTTAATCGTATCGGGATCAATGATACCGTTGAATACCTGGAATATGTGGCTTCGCAGGAACATGTTTCTTTCGAGAAAGAAGCCTTGAGTGTTATCGCTCAAAAAGCGGACGGCGGAATGCGCGATGCCTTGTCTATCTTTGATCAGGTCGTCAGTTTTACCGGAGGAAATATTACTTACCAATCGGTCATCGAAAATTTGAATGTGCTGGATTATGAGTATTATTTTAAGTTGACCGGAAATTTCCTGCAGAATAAAGTAAGCGCCTGTCTGCTTATTTTCAATGAAATTCTTGGAAAAGGATTTGAAGGTCAGCATTTTGTAGGTGGATTGACTTCTTTCTTCAGGGATCTGTTGGTTTGTAAAGATCCGGAAACGATCGTCCTCTATGAAGTGGGAGATGCTGTAAAATCAAAATATCAGACCGTTGCCCAGGCTTGCGATGTTAATTTTTTGTACAAAGCGATCGAATTGTCCAACGAATGTGATTTGACCTACCGAGCCAGCCGGAATAAGCGATTATTGGTAGAATTATTATTAATCAGACTCTGCCGGTTAATGAATCCTCAATCGACGGAAGACGATAAAAAAAAAACACTTGACCCAATAGTTCCCGATGATCCGGAAACAAATACGATTCAAACTGTTCCATCGCAAGTCGTAACAACTCCGGTGCAAACTCCTGTAGTTCCTGTTCAGGATAGCAATACTCCAAGCGGGGGAACCGTCGATCTGGAGATTCTGAAATCAGCAAACAGTGCCTCTAAGCCGCGTTCAGGACTATCAGGCGCTCCGGTTAGTGTTTCGTTAAAAGAAACTCAGAGTAAAAAAGAAGAAAAAAAAACGGAAGAAAAGAGTATTGTCGGGAGCACGAACGCGGAATTGCCGCGTAATTCGTTTACACGTAACGATTTGATTGAGAAATGGAATCTATACGCCGGGAATATCAAAGAAAAGATACACCTTAAAAATACGATGTTGAATATTTCTCCGGATCTGAAGAACGGAGAAATTATTTCCGTATCGGTTTATAATCCGGAACAAGCCCAGAAATTGCAGGAAGAATCCACGGCTCTGGTAGAGTTCCTTCGTCGTGAATTAAAAAATGCATATCTTGTCATGGAAGTTGATATTACCGAACAGGAAAATACACAAATTGCATATATGGAAACCGATAAATACAAGTTGTTTGTATCAAAAAATCCTCAGCTTCAGCAGCTTGTTAATGAATTCCGGTTGCGGTTAGACTAATACCGCGCGATCGAGGATACCTATCTTTTTCAGGCATTTTTCCATCCTGTCCAGGGCGATGTCTAATTGCTCGAATGTGTGCGTAGCCATCAAAGAGAAACGAATCAATGTATCTGATGGAGCAACTGCGGGAGCAACCACCGGATTTACAAAAATTCCCTGATTGAACAGTTCGGTAGTGATGTAGAATGTTTTCTCATTGTTCCTGATGAAGATCGGAATGATAGGAGTAGAGGTGTGACCGATTTCACAGCCCATACTGCGTAACCCATCCAATGCATAGTGAGTCAGTTTCCAGAGATTTTCCATTCTTTCCGGCTCGCTTACCATAATGTCGAAAGCTGTACTGGCAGCTGCTGTAGCAGCAGGCGTGTTACTTGCGCTGAACATATAAGAGCGGGAGTTGTGGCGTAAGAAATCAATGACTTCCTGATCTGCTGCAATGAATCCTCCGATAGAAGCCAGAGATTTGCTGAAAGTACCCATGATCAGGTCTACATCCGGAAGAGCATTGTAATGATCTGTGGCTCCGCGTCCCTGGCGTCCTAAAACGCCTATCCCGTGAGCTTCGTCGACCATGACATTGGCATTGTATTTTTTTGCGAGGCGAACAATTTCCGAAATATTGGCTGTATCGCCTTCCATACTGAAGACTCCGTCGACAACGATCAGTTTCACTTTGTCCGGAACACATTTCTGCAGTTGTTGCTCCAACGACTGCATATCGTTGTGTTTGAATTTCAATTTATGGGAGAAAGATAAACGATGACCTTCGATGATCGAAGCATGGTCAAGTTCATCCCAAAGGATATAATCTTCGCGTCCGGTGAGGCATGAAACGACGCCTAAATTGACTTGAAAACCCGTGGAATAGGTAATGGCATCGTCTTTTCCTACAAAGTCAGCTAATTTTCTTTCCAGTTCGAGGTGAATATCCAGCGTTCCGTTAAGGAAACGGCTTCCGGCCATACCGGTACCATATTTTTTTGTTGCCGCAATTGCCGCTTCTTTTACTCTGGGGTGATTGGTTAATCCTAAGTATGCGTTTGAACCAAACATCAGAACTTTTTTCCCATTGATGACGACTTCCGTGTCCTGATCGCTTTCAATAGCCCGGAAATAAGGGTAAATACCTGCGGCTTTAGCCTGTTTGGACCTTAGGAGAACATCATTTTTACTTAGTTTGTCGATAAGAAGGTTCATATTAAAATCAGAATGTCAATGTTAATATCAAATTATTAAAATTGCCGCTTTTTTTCTTACATTTAACAGCGAAAAACACCAGCTCAGAAAAAAGCAGGCTGCAAAGATAAACAAAGTTTTGATATTGGAAACAATTCCAGTTAATTTTTTTTATAAATGAATACACTTATCTTTGTATCCGAAATTAAAATGAAAACAATACGCTTCATCATTAATCCAATATCAGGAGTTGGTCCGAAGGATAAAATCCCGAAACTCGTGAAAGAACTTTTCACTTCTGATAAATTTAAGGTGGATATCGTTTTTACAGAATACGCAGGCCATGCCCGCGAACTGACAAAAAAAGCGGTATCCGAGTCGATTGATTGTATTGTTGCTGTGGGAGGAGATGGCACCGTAAATGAAATTGCCGGAAACATGGTGCATACTTCATCTGTGTTGGGAATTATACCTGCCGGTTCGGGAAATGGCCTGGCAAGGGATCTCCGGATACCATTGGATACAAAAAGGGCGATGGAGGTTATTCAAAAAGGAGCTGTCACGCAAATAGATTATTGTAAAGCCAATAAACATTTTTTTTTCTGTACTTGTGGCGTTGGTTTTGACGCCCTGGTCAGCGAGCGTTTTTCCGGAGGCAAGCACCGAGGGTCGTTATCTTATATGAAAAGTATTATTTCGGAGTACACAAAATTTCGTCCCGACGAGTACGAGATAGTATTGGATGATGAAGTGATTAAAGATAAAGCATTCCTGATTACTTGTGCAAATGCTTCTCAGTATGGATACAATGCTTATATTGCCCCACAGGCAAATATTTCGGACGGGAAAGTCGATGTCGTGATTATTTCGTCGGTTCATCCGGTGGAGGCGGGACCAATGGCAATTCAACTGTTTACAAAAAAAATAGATAAAAACAATCGGTTGACTTGCAGGAGTTCGCAAAAAGTAATCATAAAAAGGCAGAAATCCGGTTTAATGCATATCGACGGAACGCCGGTAAAAATGGGACGGAAAATAACAATCAGAGTTATCAATGCCGGTTTGAATGTAGTTGTGCCGCTGAAAGGAGGCATGGAATCGCCGATGCAGGCGCAAATACATGATATTCAGTCGTTTTTTCAGGAATTGGGACATTGGGTGGGAGATCTTACTTCTTTGTGAAAACAAAAATATAATCGTCGAATGTACGATTTTTTAGAATTGTGCGTTAGTATATAAAACATTTTTACGTATTATATTATCATATATGAAAAAAGAAATTATATTTTTATTTTTTGTTACAGTACTGTTTTTTTCTTGTCAATCCGTACCCAAAAACATTACTTATTTCCAGGATTTGGATCGTGATGGCGGACGCTCTGTAACTGAAGTCAATTATGTTGAGTATGAACCGCGCATCAAGAACAGTGACGTCCTGATGATTACGGTTTCTTCCCCTACTCTGAATCAGGAAGAAGTCGCTCAATTCAATTTGCCTACGACTTCATATCTGGCGCCTGGAGAAAAAGTCTCCGTGCAAAGTACGACCTTGCAGACTTATATTGTAGATAATGAGGGAATTGTGAATTATCCCGTGATTGGCAGAGTGAAAGTGGGAGGTCTTACTTTATCCAATGCTATTGATACAATAACAAACCGGGTAGCCGAATACATCGAACATCCGATTGTCAACATGAATATCCTGTCTTTTAAGGTTTCTGTCATGGGAGAAGTACGTAATCCGGGGCCTATTGTTGTTGAGAACAGTCGTATCTCTATTTTGGATGCGATAGGGGCGGCAGGAGACCTTACCATATTCGGAAACCGGAAAAACGTAAAATTGATACGTGATAATAACGGGAAATTGGAAACTGTTTATTTGGATTTGACTTCTTCAAAAGACCTGTTTTCATCAGGATATTTTTATTTGCAACAGAATGATGTGATATATGTTGACCCGAATGATACCCGTAAAAAAGACAGTAAGTACGGACAGTCCAGGGCTTATAGTTTATCGGCGATCGGTTCGATTACCGGCGTTGTGTCGTTCGTTGCATCAACTATACTCACAATTATTTCCATCACTAGAAAATAAAGCTTAAATAAATCACTATTATGAGTGAAAATAAAGAAAAAAGTGAATTTGAATTGATTCTGGATTTGTTAAAAAACTGGATCAGACATTGGTATTATTTTGTTATAGGAATTTTTTTCTGTGGCTTAATAGGCGGAATTTATTATAAGTTGAAAACTCCCGAATACGAGATACTTGCCAAAGTAGTCCTTCGTTCGGAAGACAGTAATGGGGGATTTTCCGGTATGTCGCTTATGAAAACGCTTGGTATTGGTAAAAGTACGCCGGGCAGTAATGTGGAAGATGAGGCCATTATTATGGCGTCGCACGGCCCTGTGAAGAAAATGATCCGGGAATTAAGCCTTAACAAGAATTATACTTTGTTGAAATATTGGGGAATTAAAAAGAAAAGCCTTTATGATAAGACCCCGGTAACAATTGGTTATGCAGAAAACTTTACCGATACGATTAATGCCGTCATTTTTGCGGACGTATCCGTAAATGGGGAAAAAGCAACCATCAAAATGAAAGCCAATAAGGAAACATTGGGCAAGTTTAAATTTGATAAATTGCCGGCTATCGTGAACACCTGTTATGGCGACTTTACATTCGATAAAACTCCATATTTTAGTGATTATGGAAAATCATTTAAAGTGAAGATAGTTGTTTATGGAGATGATCTTCAGTCCGAAATTTATGGAGGGATATTGAATATTGAGGAAGAGAGGAAATCGTCTGACATCATCCATTTAAAGCTTATTGATGATAATATAGACCGGGGGAAAGATATTCTGAAGCGTATTATCCAGGTTCATAATGTTGAATATGCAAAAGAAAAATCATTATTGGGAAATCATACCGCCGAATTTGTTGACAGTCGCCTGGATGAAGTAAAAACCGAATTGGATCAAACGGATGCGGAAATCCGGGTATTCAAAGAAAAGTATGGAATAACCGATCCGGTTGTCGATGCTGAAGGATATATGAACATGTCGACAGAGTTAACTCCTCTTTTAATCAGCGCTCAAACGCAATTGGAAGCCGTCCGGTTGCTGGATACTTATTTATCGGTTCCTGAGAATGAGTATGCCCAAATTCCGTATGTCCTGGTAAGCGGGGCGGAAGAATTGACAAAAGCCATTATTGTGTACAATGAGGAATTATCAAAAAGAAGTGAGATGTTCCGGAATGATAAAAAGAAGACTCCCGTATCTAAAAGTTTTGATATTCAATTGAATGCCTTGCGGGAAAACTTGATTTTGGCTTTGAAAAATACTCGGAGAGGGGTAGAAATATCCGTAAATCATCTGGAAAAGAAACAGGCTGAATTGATCGGCAAGATGAGTGAATATCCTGTTATGGAAAAAACGTTCCTGGAATTAAAACGCAATCAGGAATTGAAGCAGGCCCTTTATCTTTATTTACAACAAAAAAGGGAAGAGACGATCATGAATTCGGTTACCGTCAATTCAAAGTTGAGAACTATAGACGAGCCGTACCCCTTGAATAAGCCTGCAGCTCCGAGCTTATTTAAAATCATGTTGATCATTATATTCTTTGGAGGGATTGTTATTCCGTTATCAGCAATTAGTTTGGAACCTTATATTCTTGCCGGCAGGAAAAGAAAAGAAGAAGATAAAGAAGGTAAATAAATTATTCTATCATTTAGCTCTCCAGAATGGCAATTATTTTTATATTCCTGATCCTTTATGCGTGGTATTTATATTTGCGCGGGAAGAAAGTGTATGCACTTCTGATTTTTTATTTTTTTGCATCCTGGGGATTTCAGATCATTCCGGAGGAAACAATGTCTCTAATGCCCGGTTTTTCAAAGGGGCAAGATTATGCATTGATCTTGATTGGGGGTTGTGTCGGTTTTGATTTCTTATTTGTCAAGGGTCGTTATTTTAAGCGGGATACATTTTCTGTTTATTTGTTACTCTTTTTTGCCTTTTTACTGGCTTGTGTGTTATATAGCCGGTTCACGGTCGGATGTAGCTGGAGTGACATTCTGCGAGTCAGCCGGTTATACATGTTGTTTGTCTCCTATTTCGTTTTCAGGAATATGACTAAAGAGGAGCTAAATAAGCTACTTAATATTATTTACCACATAACCATTATTCAGTCGTGTATTTATATATTGCAGGTTATATTGTCTGTAGAGATATTGAACACAATGAGTCATTCCGTGATTACCATTGGAGATTGGAAAATAATGCGTTACTACAATCAGCCGTTAGCTTTGTATTTTGCAGCGTTTATGTCGATTTATAATCCACCGTCCAAAGGCTTGCTCAGAGTATTTGCAATCGTTGTTTTTTCCCTGTCCATCCTTTTGGGATTCAATCGAAGTTCTACCGGTTTGTTTGTTCTTGCCCTGTTTTTAGGCTATATACTCCGTTTGCCTAAAGTGAAACAAATAAATGTAACTCTTATTGCCGTTGCCATAATGATTCCCGTCATCGCCGTTGTCGGACATAATTTTGTCAAGTCGAGAACTTATCAGGATTTCAAAGCTGTGGCCGAAGGCCGGTTTGCCGATGCTAATGTGGAATTATATATAATGTACAATTCTACTTTTGCATATCGTGTCGGGCACCTTTTTGAACGCATCCATTATCTGGATGAAAATCCTCAGGCGCGTTTGATGGGGCCCGGCCTCATTGCGGAAGATTCACCCATGGCAGGACAGTTCAATTTTATATTGGGATTACAGAATACTTCAGGAAACATTTATCAATTGGAGACGTCAGATATAACCTATTCGGTCTTGTTGATCCGGTTCGGATATCTGGGGACTGTTCTGTTTGTGATGATGTATTTTTACATGATATATTTTTTCTTTAAAAAGAGGTCGAATAAACATGCTTTTGCATCTTTTCTGTTTATGTTCCTTACCCTGGGAGTCTCTTTCTTTTCTTCGAACCTGATGATTTCGGTGTATTTTATAATACCGCTCCTTATGATGAACCTTATCAATAAGGAGATGAAATCTGAAACTGATTCGATTGAAAAGAAAAAATAATTTTGTTGACATGTTCTTTTTTTCTAACTTTGCAACATGCAAAAAGAATTCCTTCATTTGGCTTATTTATTAACAAAGCATGAATGTGTAACACTTCCGGGCTTTGGTGCATTTGTGGTGCAACCTGTTCCTTATTCGGAAATCCGGATTCCAGGTTCGTTCCCGGCTCGTGTTTTTTCTTTAAGTTTTAATCCGGAATTATCTCATAATGACGGATTGTTGGTGAGTTCCATTCAAAAGGAGCAGCAAATCTCATACAATGAGGCCAATTTGAAGGTCAACCGATTTGTGGGAGATTTGTCCCGGAAATTACTACAGCAGGAAATTTTTATTCCCGGTGTAGGGAAATTGCACCTGATGGGAGGTAGAATTGTCTTTTCTCCGGATGATTTTTTGAGCTGTAATGCTTCAAATTACGGTTTAACTAATTTCTTCATGCCTTCTTTGAGTGATTTGTCCCGCGAGGTCATCAGGGCGCCGTTTAACAACAAGGGAATAATCAGGGCTGTGACTTCAGCAGCTGCAGTTGCGGTGTTGTTTCTTGTGTTTTCTACTCCATTAAGCGATTATCAGGCTCAAACCCAGAGCGCTGCAGTAATTTCGCTTAAAAGGGAAGAAGCAAAAACCTTAGAGATGCTGACTGAAGATTCATTGTCGGAAGAAATTTTGTCTAAAAACACTGTTTCTGTGGAAAATTTTACTCAAAACAAGGTAGAAGAAACTGTTGTTGAATCTGAAACAGCGATTTTAAACCCTCAGCCGAATTCCCGTAGTTATTTCATTGTAATAGGAAGTTTGCCGTCTTTGCAGACCGCTCAAGATCAATTAAGACAGGTCAAAACGAAGTTTAATTCTGCAGATATTGTAGGAAATGGAGAACGTTTTCGTATTTATGTCGGGAAATTTTCCGATAAAAAAGAAGCCGAATCGTATCTTGAAACGTTCAGAGATGCAAATCCGGACTACAAGAATGCCTGGTTGCTTTCTCAGAAAAATGTGTAAAACAATTTTCAGGTTTCAATTATTTGTTGTACCTTTGCACCCGCTAATACGAATTTCAAATTAACAAAATTATTAAAAATGGCAACTAAGATCAGATTGCAAAGACATGGTCGCAAAGGGTACGCGTTTTACCACATCGTGATCGCAGATAGCAGGGCTCCACGTGATGGAAAATTTATCGAAAGGATCGGTTCGTATAATCCGAATACCAATCCTGCTACAATAGATTTGAATTTCGACAGGGCTTTGTATTGGCTGCAAGTAGGCGCTCAACCTACAGATACAACTCGTAACATTCTTTCTACTCAAGGAGTTTTGTTGAAAAAACATTTATTGGGAGGTGTTGCAAAAGGTGCATTCTCAGAAACGGAGGCTGAAAAGAAATTCGAAGCTTGGGTCACTACAAAACAGTCCGTTTTGAATGCTGTAAAAATTAAAGACAGCGAAGCTGCGAAAGCTGATGCGAAAGCTAAATTAGATGCTGAAAAAATTGTGAATAAAGTCCGTGCTACTGCTTTAGCTGAAAAACGTACTGAGGTTAAGACTACCGCCGCAGAAGCGGAAGTTGTTGCCGTAGAAGAAATTCCTGCGGAAGAAGCTGTTGCTGAGGCTCCGGTTGCAGAAGTTCCAGTTGAAGTTCCGGCAGTTGCAGAAGCCCCTGCAGAGGAAACTCCGGTTGCAGAAGTTCCGGCAGCAGAGTAAGCATCGTCGCAGTTTAGAAATAGAAAACTCCGGGATTATAATTTCCCGGAGTTTTTTTTGCAAAAAGCTTTTGAATAACATTCCAGGGTTTATAATAATTGACCTCTCCTTTCGTTTGTATTATGAAATCTTCGCAGCCAACAAACGATATTGTTAATATGCAATTTAGTAACAAGAAAAAACTTCTCTTTTTTAATTCAATCACAGGAGTTGTACAACTAGTACTGACTGTTGCTCTTATTTTTGTTTGTACTCCTTTGTTTATTAGTGTCTTAGGCCTTGAAGCGTTTGGAGCTTTCGGTACAGTGTCTGTTATCGGCAGTTTAAGTTCTTACGCAAATTTGTCTTTAGATTCAACTTTAATAAAATATATTTCGGAACAGGGGAAAACAAGAGAATCAGATTACGATATTATTACTTCACTTATTTTACTTCTTCTTATTCTGGTACCTCTTACCATATTTGTATTTGTTTTCAAAGATTTTTTTTTATTAACGATACTGAAGATGCCTTTGGATTTTTTGGAACCTTCCCGTATCCTGCTCGATTGTCTTTTGGTTGCTAATCTGGTTTTATTGCCGGGGCGTATTTTTACGACGATTTTAGATGTTAATCATAAAATATACTTGACTAATCTGTATCAGTTTATCTATAATCTTATTTATTGGGGAGGAATCATTCTTGTTCTTACAAATGGTTTTGGATTAGAATATGTTGGTTTTGTTGTGCTTGTTGCTGCATTTGTTTGGTTCGGTTTAGCGGTTTATTCTTCTTTGAAAATATGGGGCAGATTTTCTGTCAAAGGTTTGAAGCGGAATTTCGGGCGTATTGTCAGAAAACAATTGAAGTATAGCACAAAGATATATACCGGCAGTTTACTCAATTTTTTTTATGAGCCGTTGACAAAAATTCTGATATCTAATTTCCTGGGATTATCATATGCCGCGATATATGATATTACCCTCAGGATCAAAATAAACCTGTTTTCAGTCTATCAGAAGTTATTATATCCCATCCAGCCTTTGATCGCTCAGGAACAAAGCCGTGATCGTTTGAAGACTTTGATTGAAAAAGTATCTCAGATATTTTTCTACCTGGTCATACCTTCCGCCGTTATTTTATTAGTTTGTACAAAACCTATTATGACTCTTTGGATTGGTGGAGACAATATTGACTTACTGACATTCTCAACAGTGATTATGGTATGTCTTAGCCTACTCATGGTGACAACAGTTACACCTATCTATATTTATCTCAGACTGAAAAATCAGCCTTCGAAAGAGATTTATGTACAAGGGTTGAATGTTGTTGTAAACCTTTTGTTTATCCTTGTTTTTTATCGCTCGATGGGATATTACGCTATTGTTCTGGCCAATGCGGTATCTGTACTTGTGTCTTTTTTAGTGTTGCAGTATTATCAGAAAAAATATTTGAATTTTTATTCCTTCTCAAACTGGAGGGAGTTGCTGAGATATATCTCAGTTTTTGGGATGATATTGTTATTCACGATACTGTTCTCCCTGTTATTCAAAGAGTTTAGTTGGATAAATATCATTCTTGTTTTCTTATTCTGTGGTTTGATTAGTTTGACGGCATTTTATTTTGTGAAAATATTGAAGAAGGAAGATCTGTTCCTTTTCAGAAAAGAAGAAAACTAAGTGTGATGAAAGTATAGCAAATTATCTTTTGCTTAAGTTAACAATTATTAACGATTACGGAAGCAGCAGTAACTACTCAGTTTCCCTATGCTTCAATAGCGATGGTTTTTAGCGCAACAAATGGCGATTGTTTATTTTTCCGGGCAGTATCAGCGACAGAATGCAGTATTGCATAGAGATGAGCA
>JAIRZF010000268.1 GCA_031267385.1 Dysgonamonadaceae bacterium
GTACACCTGATCCGTTCATATACAGGTATCCCAGCAGCCATTGCGCATCGCACACCTCCTGATGGGCGGCCTGCGTCGCATAACGGGCTGCCTTTTTGAAATCGGGTTTCATCCCGTAAGAGCCTCTCGCATAAATATCCGCCAGCCTGCCCTGAGCCTCAGCATGATTGGCGTCTGCCGCCCCTGTCAGTTCTTCCATTGCGCTCGCCACGTTGCCGTTGCTTTCCAGCATGGCAAGGGCCTCGCGATACTGTTTTTCCGCATTTTGATAATTCTCATTCATCTCTTTTGATTTATTGAATCGGTTAAATGTGATTGTTCTGTTTATGCTGAATATCTCCAACCCTGTGTCCCTCTGTCATTCTTTTTTTGCGGGTAAATTTTCAAATATACCGCTCCCGGCTGCCCTCAAACCTGTGGCGTTGATCGTTGCATCGTAAGGCGGAGAAAGCGAGCGGAATGATATATCGCAAATATGCCATGTATCTCCTTTTGCCGTCAACGTATGAGGCCCGAAATATTTTTTTCCGGCCGGCGTTTCCAAATCCACCCATACGCGGGACGACCCATTACCTTTGGGATCATAATAGTGCGCATACAGCCTGTATGTTCCCATCTGCTTTAATACCGGTATCGTAATATGTTCGGGGCCGCGACCGTTTACGTCATCAATATCCAGTATCCCTCCCCACGGAGTTTGTTTATTATCGAAATAACAGTCTGTACCGTCAGGGCCTACCAAATGCAAATCTACATCCGTCCCGTCGGTATCCCATTTCAATGTACTAAACAGCACGTAATTAAAATCGCCTACAATCCGAAATTCCGTATCTGCCACCACGGGAACAGAGAGGTCTTTCCCCTTTCCGACACAGTTAATCTTAATGACATTTTCTCCTTTTTCGATTACAATATTTTGAAAGAAAGCGCTGTCATTAATGAATTTCAGTGGATATGTTGATTCCCCTATACTTACCGTTCCCGATTCAACTTTACCAAAACCACGGCATTTGCCCTCTAAAAGGGGAAGTTGTTCGGAATAAATTCCTCCGTCTACAGGATTTTGAATGATAATCTCTAACGGTACCGTATCTTTCAGGGTAACATTGCCTCCCGATAGGGGATAATATTCCAGATATGCAATAAATTCTCGGCCTTTTTCCTTTTCAGGAGATTTCTTGTAATGAGACTCTAAATTATCGAATGCTTCCTTAACGGTATTTCCTCCAAGTAATTTCTCGAAAAGCCTCTGTGCCGTTGCAGGACCGACACTGTTCGTGTCATCATATCCTATGGTAACCCCTTCATCTTTTCTTTTCTTTTCCATCACCTTCCCTAATAAACCGGAGTACATGCCATAACAGGAGAACGTGTAAAACAGGGTATTGGGTAACGTATGATCCTTGAACTCATCTTTAATAAGTTTCTCGCTAAATATAATCACATTATTATTGTTATAAGCCAAACGTTCGTTTTGAAAGTCATTGTCATATTTCCTTGTAAATTCCTGTTTTTCTTTTATGAACCATCCATGTGTTTCTCCTGTGCGAATCCATACATGTTGATCCGGCCTGCTCGTATGGGGAGGGATTATTGTGCATTCTTTGTTTATATTATTTATATCGGTTCCTGAAACAGTTCCATGCGAGCCGATTATGATCGTCCCAAACTCTTTCAATCCGGCTTTAAATGCATCGACCGTAAATCTTTCTCCATAATATGAATATACATCATAGTCGGATTGTTTCAAATCCCGTTCTATTTCTTCGAGCTTTTTTATTGCTTCTGCTTCAAAATCAATATCTCTGCTTAATCCGCAAAAAATCCCCACTTTATTATTGGTGGGTAGAATTTTCGTCTCGCCTGCTCGCGACGATGTCGCTAAGATTTGCGACCGGATTGTATTGACTTGCGATTCTGTGTCAATATCAAAAAAGGGCGGGTCTATAAATTCCTTTTTATACGTCCAGAAAGCAAGTCCGTATTTTTTGAACTTAACTACAATACCGTCAATGTCCAGCCACGCATCTTCGACGGATTTCAGTTGAAGATACTCTTCTATCAAAGCTGCAATCCGAACCGTATCAATTACATCTTCCAGCACAATCTCCCGGGCCGTCAAATCAATCGTTTCATAATCCTCGCGTATTTGGGCTATTTCCTCATCCGATATCCCGTCATCTTTTTTATTGAAAATATCATCAATAATATCACAACCCGGGAAACACATGCATCCCGCCATTACCATTAACAGGCATTTGGCTAACCTGCCCGCATTTGCACAAATCATGCTTTTTATCCTTATTAATAACCGACTAACTGTTTTCATTTTGTATCTGTTTTTGATTTTTAAATTGCTTCATTACTAAAATAGGTTGCCACTCTTCCGTCTTATTGTCCCCCTTCCGCTCTGTAGATTTGCCGTACCTCGTCGACGCTCAACTCCCGCGTATTGTAGACGCGCAGATTGTCGATGTTCATGCTGATACCCGGAATACCCGTACCAATTCCTCCGCCCATGACAAACCTGATACCATATCCGTAATAATCATTAAGATAAGTGGTTTCCATGACAATATCCATATATTCTCCGTCAAGATACAGCTTTGTTGAAGTATAATAAAAGAGACCGTTGTCGCATGTCGAAGTCAATGTAACCAGATGCCATTGATTGTCGGCAATGTTGCCATGGGAATACGCAGTTATGGTAGAATAGGGGCTTACCACAAATGCAAGTTTGCCATTTGTCACAATCAGGCAAAATGTGGGATCGCCATACTGGTTTTCGACATGGAAAATATGTCCATCGGCCACTCCCCTGATCCAGAATGAAATGGAAAAAGTTTTCCTGTCAATCAATCCTTCCGGAATATTCAGGTAGCTGTTCCGTGTTCGATTGAATTTAATGGAAGCGCTCCCGTCGATGCTTCCGTCTTCATATTCCGGATTGTTTATCGCTACGGCATTGAGGTCTGTTCCGGTCGTGTTCCGGGTATTGCCTTCAAAAGGGAAATAGACGTAAAGTCCGTTGGCGATGGTTGACGGTTGAGTGGGGGTATCGTCGCCGGGTTCATCCTTGCGACCTTTTGTGACCGTCACATTAACGGTTGCATTGCCACCGTCCGACGTGATGAGCAGTGTGGCGCTTTCCCTGTCTTCTTTTGCTTTGGAGGGGTCGACATGGACTGTCACCGTGGATGTTCTGCCGGCCGGAATCTGACCGGAAGAAGAAGAAAGCGAAGTGATCCATTCGCACTGATACGAAATCTGCCAATTCAGGCTGCCCGATCCGTTGTTGGCAATTATGAAAGAATGGGAACCGCCGGAAGCGCCAAACTCCAGCAAGGAAGCGTTTACAGACAGTTTGCCTACGTTCGGAGTCATTGACACGTCGCAACGCACGACCACATTGGGTTCTACACTCACGGTTTTGGAATCGCTGACAAATCCCTCCGACTGTATCTGCATGGTATACTGGCCGGGTGTCAGCTTCAGGTATTCAAAGCCGCCGTCGCTGCCCGTGACAGTCGATTTTCCGCCGGGCAGCAGGCTGACATTGACGTTCCGTAGCGGTTCGCCGGAGATGGAATTGGTGACAACCCCGTGAATGTCGCCAAACATTTCCACTTCCGTTTTCGCGCAACCCGCAAGCACGGCCATTAGCAGATAAACGATTGCTGATTTTATATGATTCATAATTCCCGTCATTTTAAAAATTAATTGCCAGCTTTATTCCCGTATAACCGGTTGTTACTACGGGTGTATATGCATACCGCCTGTTTTTGCCGTGCACGATCCGTTTCGCTCCCGGGGAGGCTATCGCATCAATCAGATTGTAGACGTAAAGGGCGCCGGCCGCACCGATGCAGATATTCCGGCCTGTTTCCATCCGGTCGGCCATGTCCGCGTA
>JAIRZF010000278.1 GCA_031267385.1 Dysgonamonadaceae bacterium
CAGGTTTTTCCATGAAAACAAGGTTGGATAAATCTGTATGCCTTCAGGCTGCTCTTTCAGCGCCAAAGTGCTATAAAGTATATTCTATTCCTAAACGAAACGGTGAAATGCGAATCATCGCGCAGCCACCCCCTATCGTTAAGGACCTGCAACGATTTGCATTACAGTTATTTGATGGAAAAATTCTCGTCCATAAAGCAGCTACAGCTTACGACAAAGGAAGTTCTATTGTTTCAAATGTCAACCCACATTTGAGAAATAATTTTATCTTAAAAATTGATTTCAACAACTTTTTCAACTCGATAAAACCGCAAGATCTAGATTTACTTGGCTTAAGCAAATCTATTGGGTTTAACAATGAAGAAATTTATATTTTAAAGCATTTATTCTTCTGGCTTCCCAAGGGAACTTACAGGTCATGTTTATCTATTTGTGCCCCATATTCACCAATTCTATCAAATTATTTGCTATTTCAGATTGACAGCCAGATATACAATTATTGTAGTATAAATAAAATAGAATATACAAGATACGCAGATGATATTACGTTATCGACAGATACAAAATTTATACTAAAAGATGCGTACAATTACATAAGTGAAATATGTATAAAAACTGAATCACCATCACTTGTAATTAATCAAAGAAAAATTATATTTACATCAAAAAGACATAAGCGATTTATCACTGGATTAATTATTAGCAATGATGAAAAAATTTCTCTTGGAAGGGAAATGAAAAGGTTAATAAGGTCTATGCTTTTCAATTTTATAAATCAAAGAAAAACAACGATCCAATCTATTGAACAATTAAATGGATTATTAGCTTTTGCTGCTTATATTAAACCAGAATATATCGTAAGGTTATGTACACAATTTGAAACACACTTGCCATACTTATATAATAAGGGAATACTTCTCATTAAATATGCTGTAAAACAGCATTAGCCGCTGCTCTTGACTCGTGAGTAGTGAGAAGGAACAAAGCCCGGTTCCCACAAAGGGAAAGATTCGTTTTTTCATTTTTATAAGTAGGCGATTTATACGACATTATCTTCTGCGAATTTTTCCCCGCAGAAGGGTGCTGTAGTCCTTGCTCTCCTGTTCCCGCATCATGCGTCCCATATTGGTGTTGTGAAGACGACGCCCGGCGGCGACAAAATTCAATTTCCGCTCCTGCAAACCCGTTTCAGCGCAACGCAACAGGAAATCAACGCCTTGCCCTGTCCGGAGTTTTTCATCAAAATCGCCGACTTTCTCAAATACTGACCGCTTGAAAAGGTATGCGCCGGTCAGTAAGCCGCCGTATGGTTCCCGACGAGGCACAAGTGCATCCTTGTCTTCTTCCGAAAGTTCCGGCGACACAAAATCCTGAACCTTTGCCGACACAAAATCCGTACCGTCAGTGAATGCGGCAAAAAGCCGCATCAATGCGCCGGCAGTCATCACGTCATCGTGATCAAGGAATAAAATGTATTCGCCTTGGGCGTTATTCAGACCGACATTGCGGGCTGCGGAAAGTCCGCTGTGAGGAATGGATATGACTTTGCAGCCGAGGGAAGCCGCAAGGTCTGCCGTGTTGTCCGTGGAACCGTCGTCAACGACGATGATTTCCACCGGCATGTTCTGGCGGCGAATGCCCGCCACGGCTTCAGCCAGATAATTCACGCCGTCGCGGCAGGGGATGATGACGGAGATTACTTTATTCATTGCTTCGATAATCCTGTCTTGCAGCGCACCCAACAAAAGCCTTTAGCCATAAACCTCAGCCAGCAGCATGATTTCTCCCATCCCTTCATCCATGCCCTTGAAGAAATCAAACTGGTATCCAAGATTCCAGCTTTCAATCATAGGCTTAATTTTGAAAAAATCATCATAATTATGATAAATACTTATGACTAGGATGGGCTTTTGTTTCCTGATGGTGGTGATTGCTCCTTCAAGAAATTTCGATTCATACCCTTCCAAGTCTGTTTTGATCAAGCCAACTTGCAAATTATGCCTACTGACGTAATTATCCAAGGTGTCTATTATGACATTCTCATTACCGTCCTGCCTGATGAGCATACCGCTCATAGTGACGGTTTTGCGCACTTCGCCGAGTCCTATGTTTTCAATGATAACATTGTCAATATTGTTCAATGTCATCGCCTCCAAAGCAAATTGATATGATTCAGGATTTGGCTCAAAACTGTATATTTTGTTATCAGGAAATTTTTCCCGGAAGATCAGAACGGAATCTCCAACCCAGCATCCGGCGTCTATAATGGCTTTATCGCCAATTTTGTCAGTAGTTTTTAAAGTATCTATGCCATGTTTATCCAAAAATACCGTTGCAAAAAAACGTATTGGAGAGATACTGCTGATAGATTTCACTGCTTCCAATCTTCCCGGCAATTTATAATGGCGCCATTGCCAATACCCCCCCCCCCCGCCGAGTTTCTCTGAAGTAGATATAAATTTTGGTTCTTTGTGAAATTTTCTCACCGCATCTAATGTATGGAGTTCATCATCAGAAAAAAAGTCGCGTAGCAATACTCTGCCATTATAATAAAGTTTATCTTTTTTGTTGAGAATATTCTGCAAGCGAACCAGAGCCTCCGGAGATAGATTTCGACAGAGTAAATCTACATTATGTTGATGCTCTTCCTCGCTTAATCCATCACGCACACCCGTGAAATCCCCTGCTTCCTGCTTGCAGATCCCCTTCAACTCCGATTGAAGAAGCCACCATGTGTTCCAGATATTGCTGTTTGAGTATTCTACATCCGTCAGCCTTTTTTCTAAAGAAGCGTTTATTTTTTCAATTGATTTAAGGCGCTCCTGTATATTCCACCGCCGCCGAAAAGAGTTTCGCTTTACGGCATCAAAAGGATTTCTCAACCAAGAGAGTATAGAGACAAGTTTTTTGAACATACGTAGTATCCCTAACTTCATGAGTTTACTGTTGATGTTTGATGACAATCAGATTGTTTTCCCAGACGTCAAGCGTCTCCATCACGAAGTATTTGACGATGAACTCCCGTCTGCCCTGCATGTGTTGCTGGAACTTAGCCATGAACTGCGGCGTCAAATCTTCAATAATGTACACACCACCAGAAGCAAGAAACTTTGATGTGTGATCAAAAAGGCAGCGCGCCGCCTCAAAGGTATGCAGGCCGTCATCAAGCATAACGTCAAAATCTTTGACTCCGGCGGAGGAGAAAAAATCCTCTATGCTTTCCGGCGATGTCTGATCCAGATAGCCTGTCTTGATCCGCTCTTCGGAGAAAAGTGCATTTTCGTCAATATCCCCCCCCCAGATGATGGCATTGGGGAAATAGTCCCGCCACACGCGCAACGAAGCTCCTGGTTTGTAATTTTTCGACAGATTGCCGTGTTTGGTTAC
>JAIRZF010000043.1 GCA_031267385.1 Dysgonamonadaceae bacterium
GCAAAAAAGCGGAGAAGTTATTTCCGACATCCTTTGCCGCGACCTGGAAACTTCGGAAACGGAAACTACCGTGGAATTTAACCTCGCTGTTTTTTCCGTCAAACATACGGTTAAACGAATAAGCAAAAATCAATAATCATGGAAACGGGAAGTATTCAAATCATTCGGGAAGAAGGCAAAGCGCCTTCGGTGGAAGCGCAGTTGGTAGATAATACATTGTATATCAACAAATATGAGATTGCGAAACTTTTCAACTGTTTTCCGCAAAAAGTAGAGGCAAATCTGCGAAGCATCTTTAAGAACAGGCTGCTTTATGAATCAGACGTAACCTTTACGCACAGATATACCTATAAAGGAGTTGAAAGACAGTGTCTTTACTACAACATGGAAGTCCTCATCTTTTTGAGTTACCGGATCGCAACGTTTGAAGCAAAAATATTCCGGGATTTTGTTAATGAAGCCTTCCGGGAACATCTCAAAAAGAAGGATAAACCGCGAAATTACAAGATAGTATGGATTGCACCTCCCTGCCATAATTGATTTTGTATTAATTGGTTACGGACAGTCCGGTTTTGCACCGGACTGTCCGCAACCAATTTTGATATAAGAAAAAATAAATTGAAAGGTAAAATGTTGTAATTTTGCGGCATGAACGAAAACGGTAATGAATCATTGACCACGGACATGGATTGTCATCAAGAGGAAGGACTAAGGGGAGAAAATATAATTAAACCCTTAGCGGTAAAAGGATTATTCTTCGACCCGATGCAGGTAAATTCCTTTCTTTCCCTGATTGATTTCATGCGCCGGAAAGCAGCGCCCCAATTGAGAAAGGCAGCCTTCGAAAGAATGCTTGCCAAAGAAAAATTTATCCGGGAAGGAGATGTTTTTTATATGACCGGCGCAGAATATGATGAAACGTAAAGCCAAACGGCACAAAAACTGACCAAAGCCGGTTTTTTTGTTGTCTTTCCCGGCAAGGGACAAATTAAGGCAATTAAGACACTGGAAGGAGATACCGGCAGGCGGAAGAATGACTGCTATATCTATGATAAAAAAACGTATGCCCAAAGCAAAGTCGATTTGAAAACATCGGGAGAACCATCCGTTGAAAGCATCGCCTATCATATCTCAAGCGGCAGCGGACAGGCTCCGGTCATCGTATTGGACGTTACCGGAAAAATCAGCAAGAAAAATTTGATTAAAGGCATACAATCAGGGTGGGCAAACGACGCTAAAAGAATATTAATCAACTATAAAGGACAATGGTACGAATTAAATAAAAAGAAAGTATTCGGCGACTGGATGGAAACCCATCTTCCATAAAAAATGAAAAACGGTGTTTGGTACACCGTTAAAACCGCAAGCCCATCGTCTGTATGCCGGTCAAGCCGGGAAACCTGCAAAGCTTGTTTTACGTGCGCAGTACACGGTAAATTTTTACACTGCAAAGATACATCCTTTTTTTCAAAATCCAATTATTAGGATTGATTTTTTTTCATCGGGGCGGTATCAGCGTAAAAAACATTTAATTTATTTGTTTGTTATAAAACGGAAGCCCGGTCTTTGTTATCCCTTCCGCACAAATATCTATTTTCCGACAGAAATTATTATTATAAAATTGGATACGAACTTTTCCCGATTCATCTGTTTTTACATTCGGATTCCAATACAAAGTACGCTCATGTTCATATTCGTCCGGTAACCGGAATTCCCTTTCGGGTTTGCCGGCATAAAAATCTTTGGCTTTCGAAAATCCTTCAAAAGTAGTACAACGAATGTTGGGATTCGATCTTTGATAATCCCCATAAGGATGTATATAAAACGGCACACTAAATCCGACTCCTTTGATATCTACTGTCTTTTTCGACTTCCACTTGGATATAACTATTTTTTCTACATACAGAATGTCTCTCAGGGCTGTAGTATAATAAGTACCGTCATATCTTTGTTTATTACCCAGCATAGAGTAAAACATGGCTCCCCCGCCTCTAAAACGAAACGTCCCGCACGAAAACGGAGATTCCGGATCAGCAAAAGAATTAGGATCGAAAGGTACAAATTCATATCCTATGTTTTTTTCAAACAAATAATCATGCACTCGAAAAGCATAACCCTTGTCCATGTCAATACAACGATCCACTTCTTTTCCCACCTCATAAATAAGGTCTTTCCCCCGCCGCTCACCTATTTGAATTTCTTTAATTTCATACGTTAGAACAGGACTGTTGGTGTTCTTTTTTATGAACGGAATTTTATCCTTTTCTCTTTCCTGATAGTTGCTTTCCGTGTCCATTACAGTTGTTTCAAGCGAATGATAAGTTTTTGGGCGTGGGCTAAACCAACGATCCAAGCGAATATTTTTATAGGCGTCTTTTATTCCTTCCGCATCGAGATGCAAAATTTGTGTTCCATAAAAATCCTCGCAATTGAAAGAAAAAATCCCCTTTTCATCTGTGAGTGTCGTTCCAAACATGGATGGTTTGTTATCCTCTTTAAACATAGCCGTAATTTCAGTATTTTTACCTTGAGGAGAAGCGATTACCCCTTTTAGCATGATTCCTTTTTCCCTGTTATATTTTATTTCAAAAGGTTTTATTCCAGCCATGCTCTGCCATTCGTAACGTTTCCAGCCTTGCACCATCATCAATAGATCGAGTGCTTGGATTCTGGATACGTCTTCGTCTAAAAAATAATAGCCCGGATTTTCAATGAATCCCCTGATCTCTGAGGATAATAACAAGTAGGTCGCTATATTACCCGCATCCTGAGTAACAATCAGAGTGGAAGCATCGCGTACTGCCAGAGAAAATGCAAGCTCTTTTTTTTCTGTTACTGAAAAATCAATGCTGATTAACTCACGGGAATTATACTCTTCCTTGTTGGGAATCGCTTCAATGAAAACTTGTTCACTTTTTTTAGGTGCAATAAAAAGTAAACGTTCGGCAAAGATTTCTCCCTTAGAATCGAACAATGTAATTTGATTGACTCCGGCAGGCAAAATCTCTTGGGATATTTTCAAAACTTCAGGAGCAGTACCTGCTTCAAGTATTTGAAAAAAAGAAAGTTTTCCCCGGCAAGAGATGGATAAACCTAAAGGTAAAACAGGCGAATCCGGACTTTTTTCTATTTGCAATAACAAAGTGTTTTTATAAAACAAATTAGCGTTCAAGACATATCCGCTTGGAAGACTTTCCGGTAAATTAAACCTGTATTCTTTATTTTTATAATAAATTCGTACTGTATTTTTCTTCCCATCCGGAGTATGACTGAAAGCACCCATGCCGGCATGCAGTGTGGAAAACTCGGTAAGTATTTCGTTTTTGGAATTATATATCTTACCTGTTACGGCAATTCCCAGCCCTTTCTTATCTGTTACTTTAAACGCTATGGTTGAATTTAATCCGGTGATTAAATGACCACCTTCCGGATAAAAATCAATATTCAGGTTTTTCAGGTCTTTCGGTTTCTGCCTGTGGTTGGGAAAGTGTTTGATTTCCGAACTGTTCTTCATATCTGCTTCCGCATAATTTCCTTCTTTATCCGGTTCATTAAAGACAGGAAATACCCGGGAAAAAATTACTTCTTCCCCAAAATTCAACATCATTTTAGTATAAGCTCTGACTTCATAAAAACCGGCAAGATACTCGTAATTGAACGGAGTTAAAAAAAAATCACCCTTACATTCTCCTTCTTCTATTTTTAATTTCTTGGTTTCCAACACTTTCCCTAAAGGATTTAATAATTCGACATATAATACACGGCTCAATGTATCCGGTAAATGATCGGACGCCGTTACTGCGTATGCCTTAAACCAGATGGTTTCTCCCAAATAATAACCGGTATTGTCGAAATGGAGATATACCTTTTCCTGCGGAATCAAGCGGTTAAAAGTTTGTATATTCCGGACAAACCGGTTTAATTGCCGAACGGCAAGCGAATCTTCCTGCGACCAAAGTGTTGAAAATACCAAACAAGATATAATGAAAAATAGAATGTACTTTTTCATGCCTGCTATAAATTTTCATGATATTTATAAAAGAGTATGAAATTTTCATACAAAAGTAAAACATATATTTTTATAAAAAATAAAAAAATGTATTATCAGTCATTAGTTTTTCATAGTATATTTAACGAAAAACGGCAAATCATTCTTTTAGATAAGTTTTCCGATTGCAGTTTTCGTTTTTAAGTTCAACAATTTATTCCATCTGATGTATCTTTGAGTAACTGTAACAGTGTCGGAAACAGGAGTATCTGCATTTTCATTTGCAAACAAACCGGCTGCCAAATGACCGGTAGTTGCCAATTCTTTATAGGTATCGTGTCCCAGCACAATCTTCAAAAAGTCGGCGTTACCCCGATATTCCTTATCGTTTTCTACCTCTGCAACA
>JAIRZF010000139.1 GCA_031267385.1 Dysgonamonadaceae bacterium
ACCGGTGTCACGGGCGCAGAAACCCGCACCTATCCGGCACGCGAGGGCGTCACAACGATCGACCTGGCAGGTTATGCCAGGGGAGTGTACGTGTTGCAGTACGGTGGGAAGACCTACAAGGTGATACGGAAGTAAAACATGGAGTTACATGGAGTTACATGAAGTTACATGGAGTTACGTGAAGTTACATGGAGTTACGTGAAGTTACATGGAGTTATTAACACGGAGTTATCGACACGGAGTAACACGGAGTTATTGACACAGAGTGACACGGAGGTTACACAGAGTTTTTAACGCAGAGTTATTAATAAGTTGTTAATTTCACAAGAAGAAAAGGCTGCCTCACATCATTGTGGGACAGCCTTTTTCCTTTTTTCCTTATTTTTTTAAAACTCCGTATACTCCGTGAAACAAACTCCGTGTTACTCCGTGTTAATAACTCCCCATAACTTCCTATTAACTTCCTATAACTCCTTGTAACTCCCTATAACTCCCTATAACTCCTTGTAACTTCCTATAACTCCTTGTAACTTCCTCTAACTCCGTATAACTGGACAACAAGCTCAAAAGGAATATCTTATTTCTTTCTTTCGATGATGTAATCAACCAATTGAATGATCGCGTTCTTTGCCTCTGATTCCGGGAATTCGCTCAGTATATCCAGCGCTTTTTGCTTCGTTTCTTCCATTTTTCCCCGGGCATATTCAATTCCTCCGCTTTCCTTGGCAAAATTGATGAGTGATTTGATGTTTTCTGCGGTGAAATCGCTGTTTTTGATTAGTTCAAGCATCTCAGCAGATTGATTCGCCGGTGTATTTTTCAGTGCATATATCAGTGGAAGTGTTATTTTCCCTTCCCGAAGATCATTCCCGGTTGGTTTACCGAGTTGTCCTTCCTCATAATAGTCGAAAATATCATCTTTGATCTGAAAACAAATTCCCAGATACTCTCCAAATAAACGGAATTTTTCAACCGTTTCTTTATTTGCTTTGGCCGAAAGCGCTCCCATTTCGGAACAGGAAGACAGCAATACAGCTGTTTTTTTGCGGATAATTTCGAAATAACGATCTTCCTCAATATTCTTTCCACCGGAAGAAGCCCATTGACTCAATTCTCCTTCTGCAAGATTTTGAGCAAGACGGGAAATAATGCCTAAGATTTGCAGGCTTTGAGACATTACGGCGCGGACGATGGAAAGTGAAAGGACATAATCCCCCAGCAATACAGCCATGCGGTTATCATATTGGGCGTTAACAGACGGTCTTCCTCGGCGAACTTTAGTATCATCCACCACATCATCATGAATCAATGTGGCTGTATGCAGTAATTCAAGAACAACGGCGTAATTCAATGTATTTTCATTGACGTCTCCACAAATTTTGGCTGTGAGTAATGAAACGATCGGACGTATCTTTTTACCGCTCGATTCACGTACAAAATCAATCATGGATTGAAAATCGGGAGAATGTCCTTGTAAAACCTCATCATAGAGTCGGTTAAAAACTTCCATCTCTTTTTCAACAGGTTTTACAATTGCATCGCGTCTGCTCATATTCATTTAAAATAAAGCGCAAAGTTAAAAATAAAATCTAAGAGAAGAGCAGAATAATCAAAGAGTAATGATTTTTTTATATCTTTACCGTTCAAGAATTAAAATTTTTATTGATGAAACTTTTTCTTTTAGATGCTTATGCCTTGATTTACAGGTCGTATTATGCTTTTATAAAAAGTCCGAGGATAAATTCCAAAGGACAAAATACTTCCGCAATATTTGGATTTGTCAACACATTGGAAGATGTTTTGAGAAAAGAAAATCCAACTCATATCGGGATCGGGTTTGATCCTCCGGGTCCGACTTTTCGTCATAAACTGTATGAACAATACAAAGCCCTGAGGCAAGAAACTCCGGAAGTGATTCGGGAATCCGTCCCGATTATCAAGGAAATCATAAAAGCATACAATATTCCGTTACTTGAAGTCTCCGGATTTGAAGCCGACGATGTCATTGGCACCCTGGCGAAAAAAGCGTCTAAAGAAGGGTTTGACGTGTATATGATGACTCCTGATAAAGATTATGCTCAATTGGTTGAAGATCACATATTTATTTATAAACCTAAATATGGCAGTTCTGAATTTGAAATTCTTGGCGTTCAGGAAGTTTTGAGAAAATATGAACTGAAATACCCCCAACAGGTAATTGATTTGTTGGGATTGATGGGAGATAAATCCGATAATATTCCCGGATGTCCCGGCGTCGGGGAGAAAACAGCGCAAAAATTGATTGCAGACTATGGTATAATAGAAAACATATTGGATCATACTCTCGATTTGAAAGGCGCTTTACAGGAAAAACTGGAAAAAAATAAAGACACCGTTCTCTTTTCAAAGTTCCTGGCAACGATCAGAACTGATGTTCCGATTGAATTCGATCCTCAGACCTTGAAACGGGAAAAGATCAATGAAGAAAAGTTGAAAGAAATTTTCAATGAGTTGGAATTTAGAAATCTTGTCGCCCGGATTTTAGGAGAAGATAAAAGGCAATTCTCTCCCGCTCCGAAAAATACGCCGTCTCAAGGCTTTCTCTTTCCCGAATTTGAAGCCGAGACTGCGAGTGAATCATTTCATTCAAATCTCAGCAACTTAAAATCCACTCCTCACACCTACAAAATCCTTCAGTATGAGTCGGAAAAGGATGATTTTATTGGGAAAATGTATGCTCGTAGGTTGGTGTCGTTTGACACAGAAACGACGGGACTTGATCCCCTGACCTCCGAGTTGGTCGGAATGTCTTTCGCTGTTGAAGAAGGTGAAGCTTTTTATCTTCCGGTTCCTGAAAATTTTGAAGAAGCGAAAAAATTGGTGGAACAATTCAAATCTGTTTTAGAAAGTGACAAGGTCTTAAAAGTTGGTCAGAATATCAAGTACGACATCATCGTTCTCAAAAAATATGGAATTGACGTTAAAGGTCCGTTGTTCGATACAATGATTGCTCATTATCTGATGAATCCGGAGTTGAGGCATAATATGGATTATCTGGCGGAGACTTACCTCGATTATGAGACCATTCATATTGAAGAATTGATCGGGACAAAAGGTAAAAATCAGCTCAATATGCGTCAGGTTCCAGTGGATATTGTTTCGGATTATGCTTCGGAAGATGCTGATATTACTTTGAAACTCAAAAACATCTTTGAAAAGAAAATCGCAGAAAATAACCTGAATCAGTTGTTTTATGATATTGAAATGCCTTTGGTAAAAGTTCTGGCTGACATGGAAACCGTCGGAGTGAGACTTGATGTGGATGCCTTGAAAATATCTTCACAAGAACTGACGGCGCAATTATTCGATCTGGAAACTGAAATTTGTGAGATGGCAGGCATGGAGTTTAACATCAATTCTGCCAAACAGGTCGGTGAAATATTATTTGACCGGATGAAAATTGTTGAGAAACCTAAAAAAACAAAAACAGGTCAATACACTACAAGTGAGGATATTCTTGAAAGTTTGAGATCCAGGCATCCTATTGTTGGAAAACTTTTGGAACACAGAGGATTAAAAAAACTCTTAAGCACTTACATCGACGCCCTGCCTTCGTTGATCAACCCGGATGACGGAAAAATACACACAACATTCAATCAAACGGTTACTGCAACAGGTCGTTTGAGTTCCACAAGTCCTAATTTGCAGAATATTCCCATTCGGGATGCCGAAGGAAAGGAGATCCGTCGTGCATTCATTCCCGATCACGGTTGTGTTTTCTTTTCTGCCGATTATTCCCAGATTGAATTGCGGATCATGGCGCATTTGAGTGGCGATCAGAACATGATTGACGCATTTATTAGCGGACATGATATTCATGCGGCCACAGCGGCTAAAATATACAAGATTCCGATTGAAGATGTGACGAAGGATATGCGTCGAAAAGCAAAAACCGCGAATTTCGGTATTATTTATGGAATTTCGGTGTTCGGTTTGGCCGACAGGCTTGCAATTCCTCGTTCGGAAGCCAAAGAATTGATCGATGGTTATTTTGAAACTTATCCTGATGTGAAAAAGTACATGGATGAAAGTATTGAAATTGCCCGCCGTAATGGATATGTGGAAACGATTTTTCATCGTAAACGCTTTTTGACGGATATTAGCTCCCGCAATGCGATTGTCAGAGGATATGCGGAACGTACAGCCATCAACGCTCCGATCCAGGGTTCTGCTGCTGATATTATTAAAGTGGCAATGGTGCGGATTTATAATCGTTTTCAATCCGAAAACATTGAATCCCAAATGATTTTGCAGGTACATGACGAATTGAATTTCAATGTTTTGCACAGCGAATTGGAAAAAGTTCGCGGAATCGTCATTACGGAAATGGAAAATGCGTTTAAACTCAGGATTCCTGTTGTCGCAGATTGTGGTGTTGGAGAGAATTGGCTGGAAGCGCATTAATTAAATTGGAATAAATTTTTTTATATCCCGTTTTTTATTACTACATTTGCTAAAATCATTTTTTAACACTTTATCTATCGGATCATGGAAAACAAATTTTTCACTTTTTTTAAACCCTATTTCGATTACATCGATGATGGTAGCTTTTTTCGGAAACCATATTATTGGTTTTATACTATTTTTGCCGTGTTGAATCTCTTGTTTCCTCTTGTAATTCTTGTTTCTGCTATTGATAATCATGTTTTCAGTTTTGGAGGGAAAGTTGCATTCGCTTTTATTTTAGTTTGGATTATCTTAGCTTTAGCAGCTTGGGTTAGTTTTCAACTTTGGTGGGATAGAAAATCGAAAGTCATTAATGTTACGAGTCCCGGAGACGATTTTGTAGCAATTCCTGTTTTCGCTCACTTAATTCAGACTTTTGGAGAATGGCTGGGAACTTATATTGCTATAGTCGGTACGTTGACTTCATTGCTTTTATGGCTGATTCTGGGAGCTGAAGGCGCGGAGTTGCTTCAAATGCTTGGCGTTAATTTTTTGGGAATGGCAGTATCTAATATTGTAGTAATGCCATTATTTGGTCTTATTATCATCGGTTTATTCCGCTTTATAGCTGAGCAGGCAAGGGCTTTGGCCTCTATCGCTAATAATACAAAAAAATAAATTAGCGCTTTTTATATAACCCTTCAAATTTGTCTGTCCTGGAAAAAGATAAATTTGAAGGGTATTTTTATTACCTTTGCATCCTAATTTAACTTTTTATTTTATAATGGCATTACAGTGCGGTATTGTTGGGCTTCCCAACGTCGGTAAATCAACTCTTTTCAATTGCCTTTCCAACGCAAAGGCTCAAGCGGCAAACTTTCCTTTTTGCACAATAGAACCCAATGTGGGAGTGATTACGGTTCCTGATGAGCGGTTAAACAAATTGGCGGAATTAGTTAAGCCACAGAGAATTTTACCTACAACAGTGGAAATTGTCGATATTGCCGGTTTGGTGAAAGGTGCAAGTAAAGGAGAAGGGCTTGGGAATAAGTTTTTGGCAAATATCCGTGAGACAGATGCTATTTTGCATGTCTTACGTTGTTTTGACGACGAAAATGTAACGCATGTTGACGGTTCGGTCAATCCTGTTCGGGATAAAGAGATCATAGATTACGAACTTCAGTTGCGGGATTTGGAAAGTGTTGACTCCCGTATCACAAAAGTTCAGAAGCAAGCTCAAACGGGAGGAGATAAGCAGGCCAAGTTAGCATATGAAGTGTTAGTGCGATTTAAAGAAGCTTTAGAGCAGGGAAAATCTGCCCGTACCGTTAAATTTGAAAATAAAGAAGACGAGAAATTTGCCCGTGAGCTGTTTTTATTGACAAATAAGCCTGTCTTATATGTTTGTAATGTAGATGAAGCCTCTGCGACCAAAGGGAACAGGTATATTGATATGGTTCGTGAAGCGATCAAAGATGAAGAAGCCGAATTACTTATTGTAGCCGCTAAAATTGAATCCGAAATCGCAGAATTTGAAACATACGAAGAACGGGAAATGTTCCTCACCGAATTAGGATTAGAAGAATCCGGCGTGAACCGTTTGATCAAAGCTGCATACAGACTATTGAATCTGGAAACTTATTTTACAGCCGGAGCGCCGGAAGTTCGTGCCTGGACTTACCTGAAAGGGAGTAAAGCCCCTCAATGTGCCGGTGTGATCCATACCGATTTTGAAAAAGGGTTTATACGTGCAGAGGTTATTAAATATGAAGATTACATCAAATACGGATCAGAAGCCGCGTGTAAGGATGCCGGAAAAATGAACATTGAAGGCAAGGAATATATTGTACAAGATGGCGATGTCATGCATTTCCGGTTTAATGTTTGATGACATTGATGGAACCTTGAAGGGAGGCAATCAACACATTTTCCTTTATGGCCGTCATTCCGAAAGTCGGAATGACGGGTTTCTATATTTTAATACCAATTATTATGCCCGTAATTAAGCATAGAATCAAGGCTTGTCTTTATGATAACCCCTTGACCAAGGAAGACGCGGAAGATTACGTCGCAAGAGTGAGTTCGGAACAGTCGCTGACTGTTGCGCAAATCGCAGAAACAGCCGCTTCCCGGGGCGGGGCTGACATTTCGGCCTCCTCGATGGAACATGCGGTTAACCAGGGTTGATGGAACTCTGCCTGCTGAGTTGATGGAACTCTGCTTGCTGAGTTGATGGAACTCTGCTAAATGAATAATAAATGCTACACCTTTAGCAGCTCTACTGCCTGGAGGGCATCCATATCAATAGAAAAACGAGGGGCGTATCAAATCGCCGAACAATACAGCATTGACAAATGTCCTTTCCGTTGCGTCCCATACGCCGCGGAATACCGGATCTTCCGCAAAGAAGATGATGTTGTTTCCGGTCAGGATGGAGGCGGAGTTTTTGAGTACAGCTCCCGATTCTTCCGGGAGATAACCGTTCAACAGCGGGTTGTCGGCATAGCCGGCTACCGTGTTTTCCCGGCTTCCTTTCAATACGGAAAGATTTTCTTTGGTAACGGGCAGGCTTTCCCGCGTTAAACCGTAAGCCAGCGGACTGTTGAGGTTGATGCGCGTTTCAAGCACGGAAGTCGGAAGTCTGCGGCGATTAGTCGGCGCGGATGTTGGCGGTATGCTATCGGTGCGGCGCGTTGTCCGGTTGTCGGACAGGAGCCGGCTCGCCCATTGCGAAGCGCTGTTGAGGGTGATCAGTACGCCGCCGTCTGCAGTCCATTGTTTCAGTTTCTCAATGGCCTGGGCGTTGAGTTCAGTGTAAGTTCCTCCCGCAAGAATGATCCGGTTAAAATTATAGAGCGGTATCCGGTTGAACTGTTCTGCTTCGACGCGGACGATAGGGTAGGCCAACTTCTGATCGAACAGATGCCAGACCTCGCCGGCCTCCGTGGAAGAAACGCCGCCTCCGGTCAGGATCAGCGCCTTGGGTTTGTGGATCCGTCGGAAAGCGCTACTCCCCAAATCGACACCTTTCAGGTTGTATCCCGTAGTCACGGGCAAAATGCTGATCTCTTCCGTTTCTCCGACCGATTTCAGCAAAGCAAACAAATCCCCGGACGAAACAGGCTGGTTGCCAACCGGAATCAGTAATGTTCCTGCGGGAAAATCGACCGTTTGTCCCTGACGGTTAATGGAAAATGCCCGCGAAGCCGTTTTGACGATAAGATCTTTTTCCAGTAACCGGAAAAGCGCCGTTTGTGTCCGGGAGTCGCGGAAATCAATCAGGTAAGCGTAATCGGAACGGGAAATCGGAACGATCCTGTTTTTCAGTTTCTCTTCCACCCGCGCCCCTTGGGCGGCGTTGGTTACCTGAGCGTAGGCCAGTCCCGATGAGTACGCCACCGAAAAGCCGGCGCCATAGCCAAGTTTGCTCACATCGTCGTAATCCTTTTTATCATCGAAAATAATCTGTACCAGTGCGCTGTTGGGCTGAGCAACAGGGATAATATAGGATTTCCCCTTTTCATATTTCACGTTATCGACCGTAATATCACCGTTGTTTTCATACACTTCGAGACGGTGATCAAGCAGGCGGTTGATGAATTTGTTGAGCCGCGACCGGTCGTAAGCATCGCCAATGATGTAGTTTTTCCCGCCGGTTTTCGGATGAATGGTAAAGAACTCCTTTTGCAGGTCGAACAAAGCCTGACGGTTAGCGTTCGCGGCGTCGATCGTAGCGATACTCGCCACAAGCTGATTCCTGACCGTATGTGCAAAAGTCAGCAGCCCATTCTCGGATTCCTGTTGAATACCGCGGGAGGAGCCCTGTTCAAAGAGGATGCCCACACCGCCGTTGTAGTCGGGATAAGTAGATCCGAAAGTCGGGTTCTTGTTGTCGTAACCCTCTTTCGTATAATAAAAAGAGCCGATCTTGTCGAGCGCTTTAGCATAATAGAGTGCAAACTCGGCATTGATCCGGTAAGTAGCCTGAGGTACGAAGCGGCTTTCGTTGCCATCCGGATCGGTCGGTTCAAAGAAAAATGAACTGTTGGCGCCCATTTCATGGTGATCGACCTGTACGTGCGGTAGCCAGTCCTGGTAAAAGGCGACTCGCGCCTGACTTTCGGGATGCACGATGTTTACCCAGTCGCGGTTCAAATCGAACCAGTAGTGGTTGCCGCGTCCGCGAGGCCAGCCCTCCGTATGTTCGCGGTCGAGGCTGCTGTCGTTGATAAAACGGAGACTCCGGTTGTAATTGACCCATTCGGCGAAACGTTCCTGTCCGTCGGGATTGCGTACCGGGTCGATAAAATAAATACCGCCGGCAAGTTGATGTTTCACCTGTTCGGTTTGTGCGGCCGTCAGATAATAAGCGGAAAGCAGCGAAGCTTCCGCGCCGGACGGTTCATTGCCGTGCACGCTGTATCCGAGAAACAGGATCAGCGGCGTTTCGGGCGTTCCCGCCTGGCGTACCTTGCCGCGTTCCGTGCGGAACGCGTCGAGCCGTGCGATGTTTTCGGGCGAAGAAACAGCAAGGACAACCAACGGTCGTCCCTCGTGCGTACGTCCTATTTCGATCAGTTTTGTACGGTCGGACAAGGACGCCAGCTTTTCAAAATAGGCGACGATCCGGTGGTGTTCCGTTATTTTGGAACCGGTCGGATAACCGAGGAACTGTTCTGGAGAAGGGATGTTCCGGTCGAAATTCACTTGGGAATCGAAGAAATAGTCCTGCTTTTCTCCTCCGATAACGCCTTTTTCCTGCGCAAAGAAGGGCGTGGGAAGCAATAGCGCTGTTAATACTAAGGTTGTTGTCAATCTTTTCATTTGTATATCATTTTATTTGTTTTTCACTCGGTAATCCAGCGCCGGTTTACGGTCGCCCAATAGAGGGACGTATTGAAAATCCGCACCCCTTTTCTTTTCAAATTCAGCCCGGGCTTTCTGTATCAGTTCCGGGTTGGAATACAGGTCGATAGCAGTCAACGCAAAAACCTTGGCGGCATTGATAAGGCCCTTTGTGCCGATGGTTGTGCCGCTTGCCGCCACGTTCTGCCAACTGTGTCCGGCGCTTCCCGGCACAAACACGGCCGTATTGAAACTGACCGCCGGGACGTTCCAGCTCACATCGCCTACATCGGTCGAACCGCCTCCCTGCGAGGGACGTTCTTCGCGCAAAGGCTGTACTTTCGTCACGTTCCTGAGGATCGTATCGTTCAGGTTCAATCCTTTGACGATTTCGCGGGCAAACGCCTGTTCCCGTTCATCATAAGTCACGCCGCCCACGATTTCCAGTTTTTGCTGAACCAGTTCCTGAAGTTGCCGGTTGCCCAGTAATTCGTAGAAGCCGGAAATGATCTCCGACGAAACAGTAGTTTGCGTCCCTTTTGCAGCGCCTTCGGCAGCCTGTCCGATCCATTCCGTAAGGTCTTCCAGCACTTCGCGCTTCGGATTGCGGATATAATAGGAGACCTTGGCGTAGTCGGGCACCACGTTGGGCGCTTCGCCGCCATTGACAATCACGTAATGGATGCGCGACGATGTCGGGACGTGTTCGCGCAGCAAATTGACCATGTAGTTGAACGCCTCTACGCCGTCGAGCGCCGAGCGGCCCTTATCGGGCGATCCGGCTGCATGGGCGGCAATTCCACGGAAAGTATAGTCGACCATCCGGATGGCTGTACCCGAACCGACGCTCACGGCGTTTCCCGTACCCGGATGCCAGTCGAGCACAATGTCTGTTCCCTTGAAAAGTCCTTCGCGCACCATGTAGACCTTTCCGCCGCCGCCTTCTTCGGCAGGTGTTCCGAATACTTTGATGGTTCCTCCGCGGTGACTGTCTTCGAGCCATTGTTTGATTGCGATTGCGCCCGCGATGGAACCTACTCCGAATACATTATGTCCGCAACCGTGCCCGTTTCCGCCCTCTACCAGAGGTTTGCGGTAGGGAACCGTATCTTGCGACAGTCCGGGGAGGGCGTCAAACTCGGCCAATATCCCGATTACCGGAGCGCCCTGCCCGTAGGTTGCGACATAGGCCGTGGGCATTCCGGCGACTTCTGCTTCGACGGTAAAGCCGTTTTCACGGAGGTGTTGCTGGTGTTCCGCCGAACTCAGCGTTTCGAGGAACCCCAGTTCGGGATGACTCCAGATCTGTTTCTGTAACCGGTCGTATGTGCCGAATGAACGGTCGAGATAAGCGATTGCAGCGTTGTCGAGCGGGTTCTTTTTGTTCTTTTTCTGTGCATGAACGCAGGTGAAAGCTGTTAACAAGCAAAAGAGTAATACTGTTTTTTGTTTCATTGTGTTATATCATTTTAATTCCTGTTCTTTCAAATAGTTATCGAACCATCCCTTTATCTCCTCGAGGCGTTTGATGCGGTTTTGCGGCTTTCCGGAACGCGACAGCTCGTGGTTTTCGTTTTTGAAAATGACGATCTTCGACGGAACGTCAAAGTATTGCAGGGCGTAGTACATCTGCAAGCCTTCGACCAGCCAGCAACGGTAATCCTGTTCGCTGTGAATGAACAGGGTCGGCGTTTTCACTTTATCGGCGTATTTCAGCGGCGAAGCCTCCCAAAGCCCTTGCCCGCTTTTCCAGATATCAGCGCCCCAGTAACTGTACGTGAACGAATATCCGATGTCGCTGGTATTGCTGAATGAAAGCCACGACGATATTCCGCGCTGTGAAGCGGCCGCTTTGAAACGGTCGGTATGTCCGATGATCCAGTTGGTCATCAGGCCGCCATAAGAACCGCCGGTCACACCGAGGCGGCCGGCGTCGATAAAATCGGTCTGTGCAAGAACCGCGTCGGTGAATCTCATCAGGTCGTTGTAGTCGGTCTTTCCTACCTTGCCGCGTATATCCGAGAATTTCGATCCGCGTCCCGAACTGCCTTCCGGATTGGTAAAGAAGACGGCGTAGCCCTGATTCGCCCAGTATTGCATTTCATGAAAAAACACCGTACCATAGGCCGTTTTTGGTCCTCCGTGAATATCAAGTATGGCGGGATATTTCCGTCCTTTCTCGTAGTTGGCCGGTGGAAGGACGTATCCGTTCAAGGTGTTGCCGTTTTGTCCTGTAAACCGTATTTCAATAGGTTTAACGATGTTGTATTCATCAAAAACCGGTTTATTGATAGCCGTCAACGGAGAAGCATTTCCCGTTGAATCAATAAAATAAATCTCAGCGCCCTGCTGTTCTTCGAGGGCTACAACAAGAAAACCGTCCTTGTAGGGTTGGTATTCTAAAATGGAAATGCGTCCTTTCGACAAATGCGTTATCCCGGCGTCTTTCCACGCCAGGTGAATGAGCGGGGCGTAATCGACGTCAGTCGTAACAAACCGGATCCCCTTATCGTCGAATGTTATTTCCGAACGGCCGGCGCCTCCGATGTCAGAGCCGATACTGTTGCCGATAGCATAAAAAGCGCCGTCGTAAACCGGCGTCAATTTGCCGGTGCGGATATTCAACCGGTAGATGCCCGGATTCTCGATCCGGTCGTGTTCATGACTGCGGTTGATGGTCAATATGATCTCGTCGTTGTTCAGGAATGTGATGTTGCCGTACGACGCTTTTTCAAACAGGTTCCACTCTTTTTTCTCGAGCGAAGCAGCGTCGAGCGATACCAGCAGGCTGCCTTCGGGCTGTTTTCCGTACCATGCCGGTTTCAGGGTGTATACAAGCGTTTGTTTATCGGGGCTTAATTTGAGGCCGGAAACCGACGCCAGCGTATCGGACAACAATCGACTTTCGCCTTTGTTGTAGAAATACAGTTGAGTGCGCCGTCCGCTGATGTCGCCTCTGCCGTTCGACCAAAAGGGCAATTCTTCGTAAATGTGATAGTTCTTGCCTTTATCTGCATTGTGATCTGCGTTATGATCGTATGATGAGGTGTAAAAGAATGTATCCTTGTCGATCCATTCGGTTTGAGCGGCCTGGAAAGGCAGTTTCAGCCATTCGTCCGCTTCACCGTAACCGTAGCTTAATTTCAGGAAAACGGTCGATGGCGTGGCTTCGTCGGCATCCGCTCTCCTTGCCTCCCGGAAGATGATATCTTTATTGTGAAAGAAGTAATCGGAAATGCCTTTTGCTACCCTGACCGGCTTGTTGTCGGTCAATTGATAGAGTGCGGACGTGTAGTTGTTCTTTTCCTTGTCGGCCTGACTGACGGTGAAGAAGATGTTATCGTCCAGGACTTTCAGGTTGGCAATGCGTTTCACCTGTGTGAAAAAATCGCTGTCGACCGGTTTCCTGGCGGCAGTCTGAGCTGCCGCCGTGAAAGCCGTCGCTATTAGAAACAAGATAACCACAATCTTTTTGTTCATAGCGTCTGTTCTTTAATCTTTATAATGGTAATGAAACTGCGGATGGGTGCGGTATTGATCCGGGTCGTCGCGTACGATGCGCCCTTCTATTTTCTGTTCTGAAATAAACAGATTGTAGATCGGACAGACGGCCTCGACGGCGTCGCGCAGGGCGACGATCTCGTCGTAGCTGTGCGGCGAACGGTAATGGACGGTGTAGTGAATTTCGTGGGGCCAGGCGGGTATGTTTTCAAATCCCGGCCGACCGGCACGCAGGTCGTAAACGGCTTCGGCAGTGATGTACAGCGTGTCGAGCGTTATCTCGCGCGAAGCGGCCTGAATCTCGGTGATATGCGTAATACAACTTGTGAGCGCTCCCAACTGATGTTCCAGGGAGCTTGGTCCGAGGTCGTTGCCTGCTAATACCGGCAGGTTGTCGTGGATGAAGTTGAAATGGCGGATGTGTACTTTGCGCGCTCCTGAAACGGGGTCGAGTTCGACATGAAGCTTGTCGAGTTGTGGCTCCCGTTGCCGCGATTGCCCCGGTTCATCGCTGTTCCCGGTTGCCGGACGAGCCTGGCGGGAAGTCTGGCGAGGGGCGGAACGAGCCAGGATAGCGGCGCGTTTGTACTTGAGGTATTCACGCAGACCGGGTTGGTAAGGCGGTTCGAAAGTCAGGTTGCGGGGCGTTGGTTGATAGTCGATGTCTCCTTTTACGACTTGCTTGACTGATGCGATGTTAAACGCAGGAGAATGAAGTTCTGCCAGGATGCGCACTTCTTCCAGCTGTTCGTCGGTTGCCGGCGACTGGACATAGATTGTGTAAAACAGGTTGTGCGGATGGACGATGCGCTTTTCGGGTCTCACCGAATCAGGACGGCTGGTGATGGATACGCCGAGCGAGTCGATCCTCACGCCCTTGAGTGCGGCCTGACTGAGGTATGAGTCAGCCAAGTCGCTCGCAATGGCAGTGAGGGACGATTCGGGCGATCCGGGGCCGAGGCTATAACCGGCAAAAGCGTAATCGCTGTCGCTGATAATTTGGTGTCCGCGGATGCGGATGCGGCGTACACCGGAGCGTTGTTCGGCGGTTGTCCGGACTTCCAGCCGGATGGGTTGGATCTGATCGGAAGGCGTTTTGTCTAATTTTTCCAGTGCGGCTAGACGGCGTTTCTGGAAGTCGCGGAGCGTCGGTTGGCCGCTGTTGTGGTCGCTGTTGCAGGAGGCAAAGGCCAACGCCGTCAACAGTAAGCCTGCTAATGCACTTCTTCTGCCTGCGGCAAAAGCGTTTTGTTTTTGATGTTTCATGATTGTTTTATTGTTGTTTGAATATTAATTTATTTGATGAATGTTTTACTGTATATTTGTTTGTTTTGACCCCTTACCGACACAATATAAATCCCTTTCCGCAACGATGAGAGGTTCCATGAAACAGTTTCTCCCGATGATTTGCCGGTTTTGACAAGGTTGCCTGATATATCACTTAATTGAACAGTATATGATTCCTTTACATTTCTTGCTTGCGTATTAAGACTGTTAAAACTAATTTCTAATATATTAGTATTAGAATTATACGACATCAAACATCCTTCACATCCAATACATCCACTAGCTTTATTGAAATAAACTGATTCCTCTAATGGGCAGGGAGAATTTTCCGTACTAACATAAAATGAATAATTACTTCCTGTTCCAGGAGTAAAAGTTAGGGTTCCGCCGGAATTTTGGTTCCATGTTAACACAGGATCGGAAAATGACTCTAATGACCATACATAATTCCCACTTGGCAGTGGATTCATATTAACTGTAACTTGCGAAGAATTTAAAAGCCCATTTGAACTGCTCAAATTCCCTGTTTCTCCACTTTGGCTGTATATTCCTTTAAAACCATATAAAGAAACATTTTTTCTCGCAGTCGTATTATTTCCATTGATAGTTACAGTGGCATCTATCCATGCAGAACCGACACCATTCGAGGTAAATACTTGAGAAGAACCTGTATTTCCTGATTTACTTAAATTGCTGCTGTTTGACCATGTTACAGTAGCGCCGGCCGGCAGATTTGGGACAGAATATGTAGCACTGCTTCCTATTGAACAGAATGATGATGGACCTGAAACAGAAACAGAAACAGAAATGGACGATGTCTTCACATAATATTTTATGGCGCCTCCAAACTGGCCATAATTCAATGCATGTTGCATCAACGGTCCATTACCCCATTTGGAAATGACAATCCCCGGTTGACTTGTTGTTATCGCCGAATGGTCTCCATCTAACCAGTAAACTTTTCCCGGATATGTTTCCTGGGATACTTCAGTGTAACTGCCATCTGTCATATATGCAATTTCCGGATGCTCTGTCATACCTAAGGTACAATCCATCTCTATCCATCTGTCTATATATTGCTCTACTTTGATCCACGCATATCCATGACAATTGAATTTGTCGGATGAACTAAGACCGTTATACGTTGGTATTTGTATTGCTTCCGGAAAGTTGTGAGCATAGGTTGAATCAATTCTTACCCTGTCTTGGAAAGAGTATTCGCAATTCAAAAAAGTAATAACCAGACTACCATTAGGAGTATATATATCATACATCATTTCGTGACATTGCGCTTTTATCGATTGTATGGCAACAATACAAATCACAAAGAAAAATATAAGTTTATTCATGTTTTCTATTTTATTAATTGATACGACAATTCATCCAATAATTTTACCATTTCGGCATTGGCTCTGCTTGGACAACAGACCAGATAATGTAATTCCGGGGTGAGTTTACCCATTTTATGGATGATATGTGCTCTGGAATAGAAATTATCCTGAAATTCAATCATATAAAAATGATATGCATAATCTTCATCATAGATATTCCGTTGAATTTCATATCCGGCTACAAGACTTTGCAAGATTTTTTTGAGGATTTCTTTATCCTCTTCACTCTGCAAATGAAGGCGGGTAAATAACCGTTCCAAAAAAGCAACAGAATAAGTGGTAGAAAACTCCCCTTTATTCCAGTCTAGCCAGCACAACTGTTTATCGTAGCGTTTTAGTAATTCACCGGCTGCTTCTTTTCTTTCGTAGAGTTCTCGTATGCCATTAAAGTCGCTGAAAAACTTATTGAGACCGTCATCTTTATAATTAAAACGAAAGACGTCCATCCATAAGGGATAATTCAAGCAAATATCCGTCAGGTCTTCGGTGGACAGGGACGTTAATACTTCATCGGGAATCTGGCAGACGTCGACCATTTCCTGAGAGGTTTTAAAAGCTCTCCATTCATCCGTACCGGGTTTCACAGGGTAATCCCAGGGAAGCTCCCGTTGAAGTTCTTCGCAAGTGCAGACGGGTTCCTCCGGAGTTTCCGGCGCATCCTTTGTATCGCACGAAAAGAGGCACAGAAAGAACAACAATATCACGCCCTTTTTCATTTTCACTCCTTTATTAATTGATACGACAATTTATTTAATATGTCCACTGTTTCACTGTTAGTTCTACCTGAAGTCAAAACTAAACTTCCATCCTTTATGGGTGACTGCTCATTGTTTTGCTGTAGGATCTTTGTAACTATATGCGCTCTGGAATAAAAATTACATTGAAGTCCCAACCCTTTGAAATAATCCGTATATAATAACTTGTTTTCGTATCCTGAAACAAGTTTTTGTAAGATTTTTTTTTGTATGTCGCCTTGTGTATCAGTAAAACACAATAACATTTCCAGAATTGAAATAGAAATGGTATACCCTCCTTTCTCATAATCAGATGCATTTCCTTCTACAAAAGATATTTGTTGTAACTTTAGATCATACCGGTTCAATAATTCATTTGCAGCATCTTTTCTTTTGTAAAGTTCACGGATTCCATTGAAATTATCAAAAAATTTATTGATTCCTTTATTCCGATTATTGAAAGCAAAAATGTCATATAATAAAGGATATTCTAAACATATATCTGTCAGTTCGTTTGTCGACAAGGATAATAAAATCTCTTCCGGAACTTGACAGGCTTTTACCCTAGCTTCGTAGCTTTTTAACTTTCTCCATTCTTCCGTACCCGGTTTTACAGGAAAATCCCATTTATCCTTTGTTTCCTGGGCAAACATAGCGCCCGTTATTGTAAAGCATAATGCAATTAAAAATATTTTTGCTTTCATTTTCACTCTTTTATTAATTGATACGACAATTCATCAAATGCCCGAATGTCTTCTTCGTTATACAGGTGTCCGTTATGAAACAGCCTTTTTACAATGTCTTCAGATAGCGTTTCGAGCGCCTCGGGATTCATTTTAAAGATGATGTGCGCTCGGGCAAAACGGTTACTGTCAAACACCAGAGTAGTCTCACTTTCGTAATTCCGTTCAGTTTCGTATCCGAGGACGAGGCGTCGCAATATTTCCGTAAACTCTTCCCTGTCTCCCTCGCCGTGCCATTCAATGCGGCTTAGCAACAGTTCGTCGAGCATGGGAGAGAAAATAATAATAAATCCACCGGCGTAGGGGTCTATTTTCAGAAGACAAAGATTATGAATATCCCGGCTATAATACTTCAGTATGTATTCAGATGCTTCTTCTCGCGTATAAAGCTCGCGTATTCCATTGAATCTAGCGTAAAGATCGTCGAGACCTGAATGAAAGTTAGTGAAAGCCACCACAGCATTAAACTGATATGGATAGTTGAGGCAAAGATCCGTCAGGTCGGCTGTAGAAAGACCGGGCAATATCGCATCGGGAATCTGGAGGGCGTTTACCCTTTCTTCATAGCTGTGAAATTGCCTCGTCCATTCGGCCCAATCGTCCATACCCGGCCTTGAAGGATAATCCCAGGGGAGTTCGCGTTGCGGCGTTTCTTCCCGTTCGCACGAAGACGGTTCTCCTATCGAACTTATTTCAATACAAAAAAACGAATAACCTGCAGGGGCTATTATTTGACCGGGAAAGTCATAAGCATTGCCGGAAAACGCTACCTTTTTATTGTTGACTTGATACGCTTCTTCCAGATTGCATGGGAAAAATAGATGAACCACATCATAAAGGATATATTCTTTCATAGCGCCTCCTCCCGGAACGGAGATGCCCCAACGTTGTGCTTCCGCATCAAAGAAGACAGTTCCTTCCAAATCACTGACTGCAAATGCATTTTGCTTGTTGTCGCAGTTGCATGACGCCGTACTCTTTGCTACTTCTTCCCGGCACGAAGGAACGGGAAGAAGCGACAGCAGTAAGATTGTCATTGTAATGCTCTTGTTTAGAAGTTGTTTCATGATCGTTGTTTTTCTGTGATTATGTGGGTCGGCATCACACGGGCGTGTGGGTCGGAGTCACACGCCCATGTGAGCCGGTCTCACACGCCCGTGTGAGTCGGCGCCACACGTCCGTGTGGTGTTTGCTAGTCTGTCCAGCCGGGTTCATAATTCCGGTAGGGGTTCTCTGTGACTGTACTGCCGTCGTAGCCGTAGTTCTGCCAGAGGCGAATGGGGTCGATGTCGCGTTCGGCCTTGGGGATCGGGAAGCGGTAGTAGTGCTTCTGTACATTCTGTTTCCCCAGTTCTTCGGCAACATATCCTTTGCTTACGGACTCTTTCAGGGTTTGAACGTAGATGCGCCAGCGGACGAGATCTGTCCAGCGGTTCTGTTCGTAGGTGAGCTCGAAGACGCGCTCCTGCTGGATTCGCGCTTTGAAGCTGTTGTAATCCAGTCCTGCGGGAATGTCTGCAAGGGCTGAGGCGCTGCCGAGCGGTTGACGGAAAGCACGGCGGCGTACCTGGTTGATGGCTTCGTAAGCTTCGGCGTTGGGCGTTCCGTCGCGCTCGTTGATGGCTTCGGCTTTGAGCAAGAGCACTTCTGCGTAGCGAATCACGGTGCGGTTGACGTCGATCGTAGCCGCCGTTGTATTGATATGTGTTGTGTCGATGTATTTACGGTAGCGCACCTGATTGAAGACAAACACCGAATCGGGATGGTTTCCGTCGGGATTACGATATTCTTTCAGGTAGGTGCCGTTTTTGCGCTGGTCGCGGTCGTCGAAATCGTTGTGCCATTTGTTGACTATGGTTGAGGGGATGATCGGCGGTTTCTCTTGGGTCAGATCCCTTTCGTAGTTGCTTGTGGAAAAAACATGCGGGTCGGTGACGTTTGAAAACCCGCCGTAGAAAGAACAGTGTACCAGGTGGTTTCCGCCGCTGGTTCCCGAAACCTGTCCCTGTAGGTGCTGTACGGAAAACAGGACTTCCTTGCCGTTGCGGTTGTTGTTATTCCAGTTATCGAGGAAAGTTTCTTCGAGTGAATAGCCGGTAACGAGGTCGGCGTAGCGGACTGATTCGGTGAAGCGTTCTTTCCGCGTGGCTACGTCGGCGCTGTTGTCGGTCTGCCCCCAGACAAGATACACTTTCGACAGGTAGCCGAGGGCTGCTCCTTTGGAAGCGCGTCCGCGATCGGCTGCTGCGTAATCCGTATAAACGGGCAAGCCGTCTGCAGCGTCTTTCAGGTCGGAAACGATCTGGGCGTAAACGTCGTTGATTGCAGTACGTGGCACCTTGTCGCCGTCGATGTTGTGCAATACCAGGGGCACTTCGCCCCAGAGTTGAACCAGGTAGAAGTAGGCGTATGCGCGGAGGAATTTGGCTTCGCCCAACAGTCGCGTCTTCAGGGTGGGGGTAACGATTTCCGAAGGCCCGATTTTGTCGACTACGTCGTTGGCGCGTGTAATTGTATTGTAAAGTGCATTCCAGACGGAAGCTACGTAGCCGTTATCGGGGTACCAGTCCATTGTGGCGAGCAAAGCGCCTGCACTGTTGGGGTTTTCTCCGTTTGTTTCCAGTTCCGACGTCAGGTCGATAAGGTATCCCAAAGCCGTACTGATGCCGACATTGGGTTGATAGACGGCGGAAGTAACCGCAATGGCGTCGGCGTCGGATTTCGGGAAGTTTCCGTCGGATATTTGTCCGATAGGCACAACATCCAGGTCGTTGCAGGAGAAAAGTGTTGCAGATAATACGATTGATAAGATATAGATAGACTTTTTCATTTTGCTTTTCAGTTTAATATATTAATAAGAGAGATTCACACCCAAAGAAATCGTTCTTGCCAGCGGATAAGAAGATCCGCCGCCGGTTTCGGGATCATAACCGGTAAAATCAGTGATGGTAAGCAGGTTTTGCCCCGTCAGAAACACCCTGAATTTAGAGGATGGAGCCGCCTTGATTCGCACAGGTAAGTTATAGCTGAGCGTAATGTTTTTCAGCCGCAGGTAAGCTCCGTCTTCCAGAAAGCGGCTGGAAGTGTAGACGGATGCGGAAGTACGCGCCTTCGGGATCTCGGTCGACGGGTTCTCCGCCGTCCAACGATCGGCCAGCACAGCCAGCCCGTTGTATGAAGCGTGCGGCGTTGAAAGCGTTTGACGCAGGGAATTGTAAATCTTATTCCCGCTCACGCCCTGGAACGAAGCGTAGAAACTGAGATTGCCGTATGAGAGGGTGGTGTTGAAGCCGTAGGTAATATCCGGAGTGCTTGAACCGAGGACTACGCGGTCGTTGTCGTTCACCACATTATCGCCGTCCGGATTATCGTCGCTCACCGGGTTCTGGTTAACGAACCACTCGTCGCCCGGGCCAAAAGCCGGCGACAAAGCGGTTTGCCACGATGCGGGCGATATCTTTGTAAGATCGTCGCCTATCTGCACAATGCCGCCGTAAACAATCAGGTACTGGAGATTGAGCGGATGTCCCACACGGATAGTATTGCCGATGTTTTCCTGGTCGCCGGCGAGTTTCAGTACCTTGTTAACGTTTTTAGCAATATTTCCCGAAACATTCCATTTCAGTTTGCGCTGGTCGATAAGCGTGCCGCTCACTTCCAATTCGACGCCTTTATTGCTGATATTCCCTATGTTGCGCAATACCGAAGAAAAGCCGGTGCCGATAGAAGTCGGCGTATTAAGCAACAAGTCCGAAGTCTTTTTGTAGTAAGCGTCGGCCGTGATATTGAGCCGGTGGTTGAACAGGACGGCGTCGATACCGACGTTGTAGGCGACTGTCTGCTCCCACTTCAAATCGGGATTTTCGGGACGGGAACGGACGTATCCGACAATCAGTTGTTCGTTGAAAGAATAAGGACTGGTTGCCCCGTATGTAGCCTCGTACTGATAATTCCCTATTTCCTGGTTGCCCACCGTTCCGAGGCTTGTCCGCAGTTTCAATTCGTTCAGCTTGCGGTTGTTTTTCAGGAAAGCTTCGTCGCTTATGTTCCACGAAACACCGACCGATGGAAAATAACCCCACCGGTGTTTGGCTGCGAAACGCGAAGAACCGTCGGCGCGGAGAGTAGCTGTCAGATTATATTTTTCCCTGAATGTATAGTTTACCCGGCCGATGTAAGAGTTCAGAATTGCTTCGGAACCGCCCGACGACGCCGCTTCCCGACTGTTGCCGCTTCCCAGGCTGTGCCAGAGGATCTGTTCGTTGGCGAAGTTAGCAGCCGAAGCAGTCGCATTTTCCGTAACGGTGCTCTGGGTGGTATAGCCGGCCAGCGCATCAATGTAATGTTCCTTGCTTAACTGCTTGGTATAGTTGAGCGTATATTCGTATTGCCATACGTCGGTGCGGCGATTTCCCACGCTGGCCAGACCATTGGAACTGAAACCGCCCGCAGTGTAGGAGGGAGCGAAATAGTTCGTCGTAGCGTTGGCGATATTCGTTCCGCCCGACACTTTCAACACCAGCGACGGGATGATGGAATAACTGATCGCCACATTGGCCAGCAAAGTATTGGCATGGTTTTGCGCCGTCGTATTCGTCAGGGTGGACACCGCGTTGGTAACTCTGTCGCCGTCGCGCAAGTCGCCTGTTTCATACGGGTTGGCATAGTTGAAACTGCCGTCGGGATTGTAAATCGAAACCAGAGGCGAAGTGCGGATCGCATCATCGAGCGAGTTGTTCCGGTAGGAATACGAAGGATACTCGTTCAGCCCGTTCTGATTTAATTTACTTGCATTTAAATTAAGGCTTACCTTGAGGTTTTTCAGCACATCGCGCTCCAGATTGAGCCGGCCGACGTAGCGCTTGAAGTCGGTATTGAGCAGAATACCGTCCTGATCGGTGAAATTCCCCGAAAAGGAGTAGCGGGTCTTATCATCGCCTCCGCTGAAAGAAATCTGATGCGTTTGGGTAGCGGCCGTTCGGAGAACGGCGTCCTGCCAGTCGGTACCCCTGCCCAGGGCGGCCACTTCGGCGTCGGACAGCTTCACTGCTCCGCCGATTTCCCGGTTGAGCGCCACCCACCCCTGAGCATCGAGCAAGTCCAGGGTTTTTGACGCTTGTTGCCAGCCGATAGAGTATTGGTATTCGATGTTGTCCCTGCCTTTTTTCCCGGATTTGGTGGTGATGATGATGACACCGTTCGATCCGCGCGACCCGTAGATGGCCGTAGCCGATACGTCTTTGAGGATCTGGATGTTTTCGATGTCGTTGGGATTGAGCGCCGCCAAAGGATTCAGGTTGGCCGTGACCTGACTTACTCCCGAACTTGTAGAACTGTTGCCGAACAGGATCACGCCGTCGACTACATAAAGCGGTTCGTTGCTCGCGTTGATGGAGTTGCCGCCCCGGATGCGCGCCGAAAAGGTAGAACCGGGTTGCCCGCCCTGCGTGATATTCAGTCCGGCTGCTGCGCCGCCCAGCAAATTATCGATCGAAACCACGGGTTGTGAAAGTGTTTCTTTTGAGATGGAAGTAACGGCTCCCGTCAGTTCTTTCCGTTTTTGCGTTCCGTAACCTACCACGACTATTTCGTTCAGGAAATTTATGTTTTCCCGGAGGTATATGATTATCGGTTCTGTAAATTCGTAGATATCGACTTCCTGCTTTTTATAGCCCAGATAATTGATGGAAATGGTGGCCGGAAGCGATTGGAGGATAAGGGAGAAATTCCCGTTCGTGTCGCTGGCGGTTCCTGTTTGTTTTGAACTTTCGAGTGAAATACCGGCTCCAATGATGGGTTCCAAGGTTCTTTCGTCGACTATTTTCCCTTCGATTTTCACGTTTCCCTCTTGTGCAAAAGCAAAAAATGGGAAGAAAATGATTGTTAATAACAAAAAACATACTACTTTTATCATGATTTTTACTTGTTTAGAATCAAGCGTCCTCCTATCCAATTTGCAGAGCGGTGCGGAGGGCGCTTTTTATTAATTTTGAAACTTATTTATTTACCAGTAATTTGGTTCCGATGTCGGATATTTGTTTTCGCTGTTGAGCGAGTGTTTTTGTGTCCAATTGCAGAAAACCGAACGAATGGATATAATCCTGCCCTTTTGAAAGCGTCCATTCCAGAAATCGAAGTATTTCCGGGTTTACTTTTTTCGGCAATACGAATGTCAATTCTTCTACCGGTATCAGGTTAATATTTCTGTTTTCCAGAAGATCGATCGTTTTATCCAGATTCAGAGCATCCAGTATTTCTGCATATTCTTTTTTCACGTCCAACGGAAGCAGTACTATACCGTCGTTTAATTTTCGCGATTCGGTATTGAAGACATAGTTCAAATTATTGAAACTAACACCCTTGTCGTCTTTTTTTACGGCATTGTTCAGATAAATATCGTCTCCTGCAATCTTTTTTCCTTTCAGATCGATTGTTTCGTATCCGAAATGTCCTGCGAATGAGCGGGCTATCGAATAAGAACCGTTACCCGAATAAACCGTTGCATCGTACTTTTCCTTTTTGTTTGGTTCGTAGTCGTCGGCAAGGGCGTCTTTTTCAAAAAACAATTCTTTGATCCGCTTTTCGTTTAGTTTTTTCTTCTTGAACTCATCAGGCAAGGCATTGTTTCTGCCTGCAATCGGCAGGATGGCGTACTTTCCAAAGGAAACGATTGTTGTCTGCGCCTGTACAACACTGTCGTCTTGTATTCCGAACGGTACAACTTCAATCGAATGTTCATGCGCTTCTTTACCGGTGATAGACAACGATATGCCGGGATGTTCCTTTGAATACTCGGAAATCCATTTTTCCAACAAGGCGTCTACAAATTTGACTCCTTTAATATAAACGACCTCCTGCTGAACAGGGTTAATAATGACGCCCGCTATTTGTGCGCCGACGGAGCTACTGATGGTGATCAGTGCAATCAAACTTAATGTTAATACTTTCCGATTCATCTCTCTTTGTTTTATGTAATTTATTTTACTTATCAAATTAAAAAGGCTGTCGAATTTCTTCGGACAGCCTTTTCGTTATTTATTTTACAGGTTCTTATACACATAAACAACATGCTGTCCGACTTTTGGCGCCACACATCATGCATATACAGATATAAGAACGATATAAATTCATTTGCTTAATTTTTTCTGCAAAGTACGGGGTATTCCGGGACATCTGCAATACCTAGTTTGTGGTATATTTTGGTTGCGAGGTTTTTGGAGGGTGTTTTTGGGACTTTTGGGACTTTGGGGATTTTTGGAACAATGAGGGACTTTTGGGACATGAGGGACAAAATGGTAAGACCGTAAGAAAAGGGAGATTACCATCGTTAAAAACAGGGTTGATAGTAACGGGGATTCGTGTCCGCGTGGCGCGTATTCGTGTCCGGGCGGCGCGGATTCGTGTCCGCGTGGCGCGTATTCGTGTCCGGGCGGCGCGGATTCGTGTCCGCGTGACGCGTATTCGTGTCCGCGTGGCGCGGATTCGTGTCCGGGTGGCGCGTATTCGTGTCCGCGTGACGCGTATTCGTGTCCGAGCGACGCGTACACGTGTCCGAGCGACGCGGACACGTGTACGCGTCGCTCGGACACGAATACGAATGGGGAAAAGTCATATAATCCTCTTGTTTTGACAAGGGGTAATGCTTTGATATTAATGAATTTATGATTACCTACGCGTGCGAGGCTGTGCGTGATTTGTTGTTAGTACGATGATTTGTAGGGGCAAAGGTAATAATAATGAATTGTAAGTTAAAGTTACTTTATTTTTTTAGGATTTTTATTGATGTAGTCTTTCCAGCTTTTATAATTGTCTTCTTTTACGGGGCTGTTATTTTGAAAAAAGTGGCAGAGGGCAGCCGCGAGTCCGTCTGTTGCATCGAGTTGTGGCAACATCTGATCGTCTGAGATTTTGAGAAAACGCTGTAACATAGCAGCGACCTGTTCTTTGGATGCGCGGCCGTTTCCGGTAATCGACATTTTGATTTTCAGGGGGGCGTATTCGAAAATCGGTATGTCCCGCGACAGGGCGGCAGCCATAGCGACTCCTTGAGCGCGCCCCAGCTTAAGCATACTCTGGACATTTTTTCCGAAAAAAGGGGCTTCAATGGCGAGTTCATCGGGCAGGTATTCTTCGATGAGGCCAATGATGCGGTCAAATATTCTTCGCAGTCGCAGGTAATGGTCTTCATATTTATTCAATATGAGCACACCCATCGTCATGAGAGCGGGTTTGTTATCAATGACCTTGACTAAACCATAACCCATTATGTTTGTTCCGGGATCAATGCCGAGTATTATTTTTTCTTTTATCATTGAAATATAAAATAATTTTCACCTTATTTTGATTGCTATTCTATGTGAATATTTAATGAAAATGTTTTATCTTTGCACCGTTGATGCCGGAGGGCATCTGTTTTTTACAGGTTTCAAAGGTACGAATTAAATTGGAACTGCAACACTGTTTATTCGGGGCATTAGCTCATCTGGCTAGAGCGTTAGACTGGCAGTCTAAAGGTGATCGGTTCGAGTCCGATATGCTCCACATCAAAAAACCCACCTGTCTTTTCCTTTTATTTATGAAAAATACTCGCGAATCGGCTTGCCTTAGTTACATATGTATTGCTTTCTGTATATTCACTTGTTTCTCTGTGTTCACTGTTTCGGCTCAGGAGATACAATACGGATTGAAATTCAACTCAAACAACTATGAGCCAGAAGCGCGTACGAGTTTGAACCTGAGCCCTGACGGGTATCTTTCCTTTCCTGAAGGGTTTTCCATGTCATTCGACGCTAAATTTCATTTCAAAGATGTACATATATATGGTTATGTGTTCCGAATTGTTGATGATGAAGAGAATAGCATAGATCTTGTAATTGGGGACGCCAATCTTTCTTTTTCCATGCCTTCGGGCGGTATTGCCTCCAACAATACTCTGAGTGATGTAAATATAATTCCTGACCGGTGGGTGACGATCCGTATAAATGTAGATATTGAAAGGGAAGAGTTGGGGATAAGGATTGGGGATTATTATGTGGGGAAGTGGGATGTTGCTGGGCTGCGGGGATTTAAGAATGTGGAAATCGTGTTCGGGAAAATAAACGATCCGCGCAAACAGGTGATAGATGTTCCGGATATGACCGTTAAAAACCTGGAAATTGCCGATCTGTCGGGAAAACCTCAATATTCATGGAAGCTTTCCATGCATGTATTGGACGGGGTTTATGATGATTTGAAACATCGTTTTGCGAAATGCGAAAATCCGAATTGGTTGTTGGATAATTATGGAACATGGAAAAAGGAAACGACATTCACCACCGGGAGAACTCCTTATTTATCATACGATTTTGACAGGAATATTGTTGCCGTGGCTGATCAACATGCTTTTTATACTTTTTCGGTGAGAGACAGTCGTTTGGAGAAGCAGGCTATAAATGAGGAACTATCCTACAATTTGACGGCGAATCAAATGATATATAATCCATTGGATTCAAATTTCTATGCATATAATCTGATAAAAGAGAACGACGCCCGGGAATTTGTTCCTTTTGACTTGACGGAAAGCGGGTGGGGGCATACTACCGCACACAGGAACAGTACGGATTACAGGCATCACAACCGGTATTTTTCTCCTCAGCATGATCGCTTGTACCTGTTTGGAGGATATGGACATCTGAAGTATAAGGGAGGGGTCTTTATATACGATGTTGACAGTAAAATCTGGTCTAAAACGGCATTTAAAGGATATATCCCGGCTCCGCGGTATTTGGGTGGAATGGGAAAAATGGATGATGATCATTTGTTGTTGTTTGGCGGTTACGGGAGTGAGACCGGCGACCAGTCGCTCCAGCCACAGTTTTATTATGATTGTTACATCGCCGATGTGAGAACAATGGAAGCGAAAAAGCTTTGGACATTGGATCATCCAGTTGAGAATTTTGTTGTTTCCAATTCGCTGGTTGTGGATACGGCCAATAACTGTTTTTATGCATTGTGTTATCCTTCCATGAAATCCAATTCCCTGATTTCATTGTATAAGTTTTCTTTGGAAAAACCGGAGTACGAAATAATAGCCGATCAGATGCCGATTAAGTTTAATGATGTGCTTTCGTACGTGGATCTGTTTTTTGATAAAGCCGAAAATAAACTGATCACTGCGACTTTTGCTCCCGACACGGCTACTGAAGCAAATGTATCCGTATACACAATATCGTTTCCTCCATTGAAAAAATCAGATATATATCAAACGGAAGGAAGAAGAAGCTTCCCGGTTTTTCCGCTGATCCTGCTGCTGCTCTTTTCCGCTCTTGTTTTAATCCTGCTCTTTATCGGAAAAAAGAAAAAACAGGCTGTACCCGGAGCGGTCGAAAATGAGATAAGGGAAGATAATGATGTGGCTATGGCAGGAATAAATACGGTGAAGCAATTGCAAAAGCAGACTATAAATTTGTTTGGAGGGTTTCAGGTAGTCGATAAACAGGAAAATGATATAACGGCAGAGTTCACGCCTTTATTAAAAAACCTGTTCCTGTTGATATTATTGAACACGATTAAAACCGGGAAAGGGGTTTCTTTCTTTAAATTGAAAGAGATATTCTGGTTCGACAAAAGCGAGGAGAGCGCCAATAACAGCCGGGGAGTTGCATTGAGTAAGATACGGCAAATAATGGGTAATGTAAGCAAAATCCGGTTTAATAAAAACGGTTCCTGTTGGAATGTCGAATTTGAGGAAGATATTTACTGTGATTATTATGAATCGCTTGTCCTGATAAAAAAGATAAAGGAAAACAAGGGAACAACGATCAATGATATTAAAAGGCTTTTGGCAATCGTTATGGTGGGAGAACTTTTGCCTAATGTACAGTTTGAATGGGCAGATGCTTTTAAATCTGATTTTTCCAATGAACTTGTCGACCTGATCTTATATCTTATCCGGCAAGATGCCGCCGCATTTTCCGATGATATTTACATTGATATGGCAAATGCTCTGTTGGTTCATGATCCATTGAATGAGGATGCCTTGAAATTAAAATGCAAGGTGCTGGTCAAAATGGGTAAAAACGGCCTCGCCAAAAATACATTTACTACCTTTATTAAGGAATATGCTGTTCTGTTTGGGGCGGAATATAAGTATTCTTTCGAACAGATAGTTAATTGAGATAAATGTTGGAGGGACTTTGGGACACTTACATGCAACGTTTCTACTTTTTTTCTCTGAAACAAATATTTTTTTCCGAATTAACGATTAATTAATGCAAATGGTAATGGTTGCATGTGATATTTGCACCCACTATTATTCACATTAATATCATTTAATTTATGAAAATCCATTTATTATTGAAAAAACCGGAGAAAAAAGGAAGCTTTTTTTCCCGGAAAAAGTCGGGTATCCGAATTTTGATGGTAATGATGCTTTGCTTTGGATCTATCTTCAGTAGCTATGCTCAAACCACAAGAAAAATTACCGGAAAAATATCAGATGAAGCAGGCGATGTTGTCATTGGCGCGACTATCACCGTCGGCAAAGGCTCTTCCGTCGGGACTACAACGGATGCGAACGGAATATTCTCTCTCGATGTGCCGGCAGGTATTACTCAGTTATTCATTACTTGCATCGGATATGAACCTCAAACGGTTGATATTCAAAACCGTACTAATGTTGATGTTATTGTGAAAGAATCGCAACAACTTCTGGATGAAGTCGTGGTGGTTGGTTACGGTACACAAAAAAGGGCGACTATAACCGGTTCTGTTGTTGCTGTTGATAATAAAGAGATCATCACAACCAAAAGTACGAATATACAAAACATGCTGACGGGTAAGTTGCCGGGCGTCCGGAACATACAGAAAACATCGGAGCCGGGACAGTTTACGAATCAGTTTGATATCCGGGGACTGGGGAATCCGTTGTTGGTTGTCGACGGTGTTCCCCGTGGCGATTTACCGCGTATGGACCCGAATGATGTGGAGAGTATTTCTATCCTGAAAGATGCTTCGGCTGCTATCTATGGGGTACGTGCTGCAAACGGCGTGGTTTTGATAACGACAAAAAAGGGAGAAAAAGGGAAAACAAAGATTGAGTATTCGGGATATTATGGGGTTCAGATTCCTGCAGAAATATTGCGTCCGCTCAAATCGTATGACCGGGCTATATTGGCCAATGAACTCAGGATGAGAACGACAACCGACCCGCAAAAGGAGTATGGGCCGGATTATTTCGACCGGTTGGCCCGGGGGGAAATGCCCGATACCGATTGGTATGATGCGGTATTGAAAAATACTTCTCCTCAACAACAGCACAATGTATCGTTCAGTGGCGGTTCCGAAAAGATTGATTATTATGTCAATTTAGGGTATACGGATCAGGGTAGTTTTTTCAAAACCAATTCGGCTAATTACAACCGTTACAACCTGAGAAGTAATTTGAACGCCCAAATTACCAAAGATCTGAAGGCGGGTATTAAACTGAATACGATCATGGATGAAACGAACCGCCAGAATTTGAGCAGTTTTGAAATATTCAAACAGCTTTGGCGTTCCCGTCCGGGCGATCCGGTATATGCTAATGACACGGAGCCTTATTTCCACAGGCCTGAGGTTGAGTTTAATGTGGCGGCGACGATTCATCCTGAACTTACGGGATTTGTGAAGGATAAAAGGAATATGTTCCAGTCTAATCTGCACCTGGATTATACTGTTCCTTTTGTGACGGGTTTGACGGCGCGTGTAATGTACAGTTATGACAGAACTTACAACGATAATACCAATTTCAGGAAGGAGTATAACGAATACCGCCATAATGCGGTGACGGATGAGTTTGAAATTGCTTCGACACGGAACAGCAAGACGGAATTGAGGCGGGTATTCAATACGAGCTATTCCACACTGTGGAATGTCCAGTTGAATTATGATAATACGTTCAATAAAACACATCACGTGGGCGCTTTATTGTTGTATGAAGAAAGCTATAATCAGGGATATGATTTCAGTGCGAAACGTTTTTTTGATATTCCTATTCCTTATCTTTTTGCGGGTAATTCCGAAAATCAGGAGGGAACCGGAGGCGGTTTGAATGAGAATGCATCCAAAGGATTGGTCGGTAGGGTAAATTATGATTATGCCGGGAAATACATTGCTGAGTTTTCGTTTCGTTATGACGGATCTTCCAAATTTCCCAAAGGCAAACAGTGGGGATTTTTCCCCAGCGTGTTGTTGGCTTACCGCATTTCGGAGGAGGCTTTTATTCAGAATAATCTCTCTTTTGTGCAGAACCTGAAATTACGGGGTAGCTGGGGACGGCTTGGAGACGACGGCGCTTCTCAATTCCAGTTTATAGAGGGTTATGATTATCCGCAATCGTATCACAACAAGCAAAATCTGGCGAGAGGTTCTGTATTCGGGAATACTTTTGTGAATGCTCTTGGTTTCCGTGCCGCGCCAAATCCGAATTTGACATGGTATACGGCGGATATGCTTAATCTGGGTGTCGATGCTGATCTCTGGAGCGGACTGTTTGGTTTTTCCGTCGATCTTTTTCAACGGGATCGCGACGGATTGCTGGCGACTCCCGCCGTTGTGGTGCCCGCCACATTTGGTTCGAACATTTCACAGGCTAACCTGAATGCCGACCGTACTTCGGGATTTGAAGTGGAATTGAGGCATCGCAATAAAATAAATGAGTTCAGATACAATGTGTCTGCTTCCGTGCAGATGACCCGGAGCATGTGGACAGAAAGGTTAATGCCGGAACGTTCCAACTCCTACGATTACTGGCGCAATAATTATATAGACCGTTATAAGGATGTCTGGTTCGGAAAGGCTGCTAGTGGTAATTATAAATCTTATGACGATGTTGCCAATTCTATTTATGCTACTGCTAATTCCCTTCCGGGTGACCCGATTTATGAAGACTGGAACGGTGACGGCATCATTAACGACCGGGATCATTATCCTATTGCGACTACAACTAATTCTGATAATAACGGCGGACTTCCGGGTACTAATCTTAATAATTCCCGGAATTATCCTCTCATGAATTTCAGCATGACTTGGGGAGGCCAATGGAAATGTATTGACTTCAATTTATTGTTTCAGGGCGCGTCCATGTCGTACATCGGGTATGGAGAACAATTGTTAAACCCGCTTTCATGGGATGGGAATGCATTGGATTTACTGTTTGACAGATGGCATCCTGCTGATCCGGACATCGATCCGTATGATCCGGCGGTTCAGTGGGTTTCGGGATATTATCCTTACGGAAGGGTGAGGGCTGAGGAAACATCCGGCTTCAACTTGCAGGATGGTACTTATCTGCGTTTGAAAAGCGCTGAAATAGGTCTTACGGTTCCCAAAAACCGCACGTTTGACAGGATCGGGATTAAGAATCTGCGGGTATATGTCAATGCTTATAACTTACTTACTCTCACAGGCGTGAAAGGACTTGATCCGGAAAAACCATCGGAAAGCTATGGTTATCTTTATCCTTTGAGCAGAACTTTTAATTTTGGAGGTTCAATCACTTTTTAAGTTGAATCATTAATATACTAATAATAGAGCATATGAAAAAAATACATTTGACAGCAGTTGCATTACTGTTTTCATTGAGTTGTTTAATATCCTGTGTGGATCTGGATATAACTCCCACATCAATCATTACTGAAAGGGATGTGTACAATGAGACTGGGATTAAGGCCTATATGGCGGGGATGTACAATCACTTGCCCATGGAGGATTTTAAGTACGATACGAATAGCGACGGCCAGGCCGGCGACGACCAGATTGGCGGCGGATATAATGTCGGGAACGGCATCAGTGTCTGGAATTTCTGGAATTCTACCGGCGAAATGGTGAACCGGAACAATACCAATCTTCCACTTCATCGGAGAGGTTATTGGAAGGGTGGATTTCAGGTAATCCGCCGGGTGAATACCCTGATTAATAATCTGCCGAATTACCCGGAACTGGAAGCGGAGTCTAAATCATGGATTGGCGAGGCTAAGTTTATCAGGGCTTATATTTATTTTCAATTGGCAAAACGTTATGGCGGTTTGCCGAAAATTTTTGAGGCGCAGACGCTTGATCCCAGTGACGAGTCCACATTGTGGGTCCCTCGTGAAAGTCATGCCGGCACATACGATTTCATCCTGCAAGATCTGAATGAGGCTATTGAGAGTATGCCGGAAACAAGTGAGGCCGGTCGCGCCAACAAATATGTAGCAGCCGCTTTCAAGAGCCGCGTAGCTCTTTACGCGGGCACTACCGCGCGTTATGGTAGCATGAAATTCCCTGATTGGGAAGTGGACGGGGTATTGCTTCAGGGTATACCGGAAAACAAAGCCAACGATTATTTTAAACAGGCATGGGACGCCGCCAAACTGGTAGCAGACGGTGGCCGGTATGAGCTTCACAGGGCGAATGGGGATAAAACGGAAAATTATGCTGAAGTATGGGAGAAATGTGATGCCAATAAGGAATCCATCTGGTTACGCAAATACGATTTCAATATGGCGGTACATTCATTCAACTCCATAATGGCTCCTCCCCGGATGTGTACCGAAGGAGGCGACCGTTACAATCCTACTCTCGACTGGGTCGAATTATTCGATGGACTGCCGCTTGATGAGAAAGGAAACTTCAGCGCTTTTGACGAAAACGGCAATTATATTGTGTATGATAACTGCCTGCAGTTGTGGGATAGTGCGGAACCACGGCTCAGAGCAAACATCCTGATTCCGGGAACCCTCTACAAAGGAGGAATGAAACTGGATTTGCGCGCCGGTATTATTAAGGAAGCATACGATCCCGCAACAGACAGATTCAAGAAGTTTACCGTCGATGACGGACGAGAAAGACAAGGTCTTAACTCCGGTTCGGTGTGGAACAAAACCGCTTATCCGGATGGCAATCCTTTCCGGAACAGGACTATTTTCGATTGGTCTACAGACCCGTCGGCCAACCAGACGGATCCGTATCTCCGTTCGGACGGGCAGAAAATTTTCAAGAACGGATTGGACGGACCAAGGGTAACCGGGACTACGAATACCTCCAATACAGTAACCGGATTTTTCGGACGCAAGCATTTGAACATCACGCTTCCGAAAAGTGAAACGGTAAATCATACTTCTACTCAATCCTGGATCGAGATACGGTATGCAGAAGTGTTGCTCAACCGTGCTGAAGCTGCCATCGAATTGTCGCAGAGTGGCGAAGCTGCATACAATGGAACAAACCTGTTGCAGGATGCTTTCGACTGCATCAATAATATCCGCGACCGCGCCGGGGCAAACTTGTTGACCGGTACGTCCGAACTTTCTACCGAACCGGCTTATACCCGATGGACTAATCCGGGGCCAAAAGGACAAGGCGCATTTGTGGAAGCTCCCAACAGGGGGTTGCAGATCGTTCGCGTGGAAAGATACAAAGAACTGGCTTTTGAAAGCAAAATCTATTGGGATTTGCTCCGCTGGTTTACTTACGACACACAAATCAGGAATTATTTCAGAAGAGGATTGTATCCGATTATGTACGCCAAAGGTGCTACTGTAGACGAAAACGGTATCCCCGACGGGAAATACATTTATGATGCTAAATCCGCCGACGAAGCCGCCGGACAGGTTACTTTCAGCGTTAATAATTATTATGAGGGTATTCCGACTGATGAGTTGAAGAATAATCCTTTGTTGCAAAAGAACAGGAATCAATAATTTAAAAGCAATAATAACATGAAAACAGTAAGTAAATATATAATCTTTCTTTTTTGCTGTGTACTGGCTGTATCCTGTGAAATAGATAATTATGACGGTCCGGACGCAACTATACAAGGGAATCTTTATGACCACAACGGACAGCCGTTACAGGTGATTCAGGGAGCGGGTTACATCCGGGCGAGAGAGATTAGCTGGGGAAAGGGCAATGAGAATGTCTTTGTCGGAAACCAGACACTGTACGTACAACAGGACGGCAGTTACCGGAATACCAAATGGTTTTCCGGAGAATACCGCATGTTGCCCTATGCCGGAAACTTTTTCCCGTATGACGACGAAAAATTGGACGCCGACGATGCCGGTGAACTGGTGAAAATATCCGGTACTGCTACGAAAGATTTTACGGTTACTCCTTATCTGACTATCGAATGGGTAAAGAAGCCGGCTACTACAGCCGACTATTATCTGGAGTGCTCTGTTCGTTTCAAAAGGAATCAGAAAGCCGGATACGAAATGCCCGACGTAAGGGAAGCCTGGTTGCGCGTATCCCGTTCAATTAATGGAGCTGCCGCCGACGGGCAATATTTCAAGGTCAAAATGGATCTGACCAATGATATGGAAGGGCAGGAAATAACTTTCCGGACGGATATTCCATTGAAATATACCGGTATCGACTATTGGATTCGTGTTCAGATGGATTGTAAAACGGCTGCCGGGAAACCGGAGACCAACTATCCGGGCATGGGACAGGCGAACTATACTACTATTGAAAAGATACATGTAAATTAATTTATAAGGCTGTGTATACCCCCCCGGATGAATCTGGGGGGATATGCACAGGCAACGCCTGCGGTGTTTAAATGAAATATCCTCATATGAAAAATAAAATATTAATCTTAGCAATTGGTCTTGTTTGTCTTATATTCAATGCCTATCCTAAAATAACATTACCGACCATACTGGATGACAATATGGTACTGCAACAAAAAACGGATGTGAAACTGTGGGGAAACGCACATCCCGGCTCCAAAGTTGAAATAAAACCGTCGTGGGCTGATAAAACATATTCCTCATTGTGTCATCCGGACGGGAAGTGGGAGTGTTCAATCCCAACGCCTGAAGCGGGAGGCCCCTACGAAATCCATCTTAGCGACGGAGAGGAGATCTTCCTGAAGAATATTTTAATAGGAGAAGTCTGGTTCTGCTCCGGACAATCAAACATGGAAATGCCCATGAAAGGATTCGACCGGCAGCCTGTGGAAAATACAAACAACGTGATTGCCAAGGCCAAGGTTTCAACTCCAATCCGGATGTATACAACCGATTCACAGGATGGGAAATGGATACGCCAATTCAGCAAACAACCCCAAACAGACTGTACCGGCAAATGGCTGGAACATTCCCCCGAAAATGTTGCAAATACGAGCGCAGTCGCTTATTTTTTCGCTCAATACATCCGGGAAGTCTTGGATGTCCCCGTCGGTATCATCATCTCTTCGCAGGGCGGATCGAAAGTGGAAGCCTGGATGAGTAAAGAGGCTCTAAAGCCTTTTGAGGAAATCAAAAATCAGACAAGTACCCCCTGTGTGTTATACAATGCAAAAATTGCTCCCTTGACGAATTTTGCCATAAAAGGATTTCTCTGGTATCAGGGAGAAAGTAACCGGGATAATGTGCAACTATATAAGAAGTTGATGCCTGCTTTTGTTGAAGATCTAAGAAACAAGTGGAACGTAGGCAACTTGCCGTTTTACTACGTACAGATTGCTCCTTTCAATTACGAGGGGGCGGACGGTACCTCTTCTGCCAAATTGCAGGAAGTTCAACTCCAACACATGAAAGAAATTCCGAACTCCGGAATGGTAACAACACTTGATGTCGGACATCCTGTTTTTATCCATCCCACGAATAAGAAAACCGTTGGGGAAAGGCTGGCTTATTGGGCTTTGGGTGATACATACAACAGGAAAGGCTTTGGATATAAACCTGCGGTTTATAGATCTATGGAGATTAAGATGGAGAAAATTTACATCAATTTCGATCATGCACCCAGGGGACTTTCTCCTATGTGGACGCCGCTAAAAGGATTCGAAATAGCAGGTGAAGACCGGGTTTTCCATCCTGCAAAAGCTGAAATTGAAAGCCAGTCCGGCCGCCTGGCGGTATCCTCTGAAAGTGTAACTTCTCCTGTAGCTGTCAGGTATGCCTATAAAAATTATACCGAGGCAACGCTATTCGGTGTCGACGGTATTCCGGTGTCGCCATTCCGGACAGACAACTGGTAAACGGATGAAAGCAATCAGACTCTGTTTTTTATTCCTGCTGTTTTTTATTGATACTATCGCTGCCGGCAATGGTATCCGGGGATGGATTATTCTTTCAAATGATATGGATAATGCTGTCGAAACAATAAAAGCGGCTAAAAAATATAATGTCAATCATCTCCAGTTGTCTCATCAGATCATTCATGATTTAAGAGAGCTGAGGGACAAGAAGGTTTGCGATCAGGTCAATCATCTTGTTCGTCTGGCTCATTCGGAAAACATTGATGAAGTATTTGTCTGGGATCACAGCTTTTATCCTTTAGACTATTATCCCGATCAATTCAGAACCGGGTCTAACGGAACTATTAATCTGGATAATGATGAATTCTGGCAATGGTACAAGGAAGATTATCGCCGGATGTTAGACCTCGCGCCCGAAATTGACGGCCTTATTCTGACTTTTATAGAGACGGGCGCTTATGCCGAGAAACAACATTCGGTCAAAATGCTGAAGCCGGAAGAGAAATTAGCCGCAGTGGTAAATGCCGTTGCCGATGTGGTAATCGGAGAAAGAGGGAAGAAGCTGTACATCCGCACATTCGCCTATTCGGAGGAAGAATATGCCGGAATTGTGGGCTGTATTAAACATCTCAAGAATGATAAAGTCGCTTTGATGATAAAAGAAACGCCTCACGACTTTTTTCTGACTCATCCCGACAATCCGTTTATAGGTAAACTCAACAGACCGGCAATTGTAGAATTTGATACAGGTAATGAATACAATGGACAGGGTATTATAGCCAATACCTGGCCGGAATATGTCGCCGGGAGATGGAAAGACTATATCAACCGTCCCGATGTAGTTGGGTATGTTGCCCGTACCGACCGTTACGGAACAACCAAAATAGTGGGAACGCCGAATGAGATACTGTTGCATACTTTGAAGCGGGTGACCGAGGAGCCGTCAATAGCGATCGACCGGATTTATGATGAGTTTATTAGTTCAAAATATGGGAAAGAAGTCTTGCAGCCCATCAAAAGCGCTTTCAAGAAATCGTTCGATATTGTAACATCGGTTCTTTATACGCTTGGGACGAGCACAGCCGATCATTCTTCTTTGAATTACGATAATAATAAATGGAGTTATAGCCGGCATGTGTCGGGAAGATGGATGGATCCTCCCGTCGTTTTTGTCAAACACAATGTGAATAAAGAGTTTCATTATTGGAAAGACATTATCAATCGTATAGCTCCTCCTCAATACAAAGTTGAATCCGGCGAACAAATGGACAGTACCTACTATGCTTATCTTCTGGCTGAAAAGAAGTATGGCGTCGAACTTGCGTCGGCGGCATTGAAAGAAATCGAAGAGACAAAAGGCAAGCTGGCCGCTCAGGAGTATCAGGAATTGTACTTGCTTTTTCAACGCACTTCTCTCACTGCCCGCCTGCACGAAGCTGTTTGTACGGCCTATTACGGATACCGGATTTATAAACGGGGGCAAGAATATCATCCTGCCGGATTGAAAGCCCGGCTCCTGTCTTCTTTGGAAGAAATAAAGCGCATATCAGACGAAATGAAGCTTTTAAAAAACACCTATCCAATTGGACAATACGATTGGCTGAAAGATGCGGATCATGCGTTGAAATACCGGGAATCAATTATTGCAGCATTTCCCGTAAGCCCGGAAAAGGATATTTATCCGGGAGCGGATGAAAAAAGTTTATCCCGTGCACAGTATTTTTCGTGGATTAACAACACCAATGAAGGAGCGACCGAAGAACAAACAATAATCAATCTTGATTTTTTTGAATGGCTTCGAAAAGAATACGGAATGAAGCTGGACATATATGCATTTGACGCCGGGTTTATTGATGGGAAAAATTTTTACGGGACAATGGATTCGGAACGCTTCAGAAAGAATTTCCCCAACGGACTTGGCACGATTCATAAAAAAGCCGGAGCAAATAATATCCGCCTGGGGCTTTGGGGAGGACCGGACGGATTTGGAAATACTCCGGAAGAAGCTGCAAAAAGAAAAAACATGTTAGTCGCTTTATGTCGTGAATACAACTGGGCCTTATTCAAATTCGATGCTGTATGCAGCCCGCTAAGGAGAGAGAAAGAAGAAGATTTCATAGACCTGATGGAACAATGCCGGGTGTATTCTCCCGATTTGATATTGCTAAATCATCGCTTGGGTCTGGATAAAGCGAAGCCTTATGCAACGACTTTTCTTTGGGAAGGGCGTGAAGCTTATATTGATGTCAATTCCTCAAACAATACAACTGCTGTTCATAGCAGGGTTGGAAATATGGAACGGGGACTTGTTCCCGGCTTGAAACGCTTGACCGAAGATCATGGCGTTTGTCTTTCGTCCTGCCTCGACTATTGGGAAGACGATTTGATATTGCAGGCGTTCAGCCGTTCACTGATATTAGCTCCGCAAATATACGGCAATCCGTGGCTGTTGTCCGACAATGAATTCCCCAAACTGGCAAGGATATACAATTTGCACCGGATGTTTTCAAAGATATTGATAAACGGAATGAAACTTCCGGAGAGCTATGGAACGGATGCCGTTTCACGGGGAGATGACAAAACGAGGCTGATTACATTGAAAAATTTAAGCTGGACAAACCGGGAAGTCAGGATAAAACTAGGCCGGGAAATCGGACTCCTGGAAGAGAAGCGTGTAGAAGCCCGCTTGTTTCATCCGGTCGAACGACTATTAGGCTCATTTGAATACGGCGATTCGTTAACCGTTTCAATCCCGCCGTTTCGCTCCTTGCTGTTATCCGTGTCATCGGGCGATGAATACAAAGAACCCGGCGTTTCCGGAGTTGATTTTGAAATAGTGAAGCATGTTCCGGGACAACCGCTCATAATTCGTCTTTTGGGATTACCCGGAACAGAGAATCGTATAAAGTTGGAAAATATTTCCGGTGTAAAAAGAGTTGAAATTGATGGGAAAAATAGTCCGGAACTAAAGAATAACCAATCAGTGAACATTAAATTTGACGGTAAAAAACCGGAAGACCATTACCACCGTAAAATAGTGGAAATGCAACGTTCCGAAATACCGGAAGACGCCATATCTTTGTACGAAGCTACCGCATTTGCAGCAGATAATAATGCCATGGAAGTCCGTTCATTATTCCGTTCCGGGGAAACCAATATCCCTCAGGTGAAAGCCGCCCGCGACGCCTTTTTTCACCAACCCACATTCATTAATCGAGGAATATGGGATAAGCAATTGTTTGACGGAGATATGAACACCGGCTTTTGGCCTTCCCGGAGACACGGAGATATCCGGATAAAAGGAGGTTGCTTCCGGTTGGATTTGGGAGAATCAATCCACGTTGACAGTATTCTTTTCAAAGTCAATAATGAATATGAACTCCAGCCGTTTTTGATTGATGAAGGAAATTTCGCAAGCATATCACCAGATTTGAAAACCTGGAAGTCAGTCACCTTTTTAGCCGGAACAACCATGAATGTCCCGGTGGGAGAAAAAATGCGATACTTGAAAATGAATCCATTTCCCGATACGATGGCAGAAATTGAAGTTTACAGTAACGGCGTAAAAATTCCGTCCGATACATTCAGGGCAAGCAACCTGTATGCCGATTCAAACAAGTTGAAATGCGCCGGAGCATGGTCTGCTTCCTTTCAATTGGATGAACTCCCGAAAGCCGGCTGCATTGCAGTTGCAATAAACGGCGAACATGGAGTCGAGGGCGCTTACGCCATGCTCAAAGTGGACGGGCAGTATGTGGGATCGCCTTCCCGGTCGGTTTCTTATCCCGCCAACCCATGGGAAAACGGAACAGCTAGAACAGCATCAAACTATACTTATTTCTTTCCACTGACGGAAAATATGAAAGATAAAAAAATAGAGGCCTTCGTTTTGGGATATGACGGCGGTAAATTGGATCTGAAGCCTGAAATATGGCTGTCTGCCTATCCGGCGCCCTATGAAGAGAAAATAATGATCGTTACATATAGAAACAATGATTCTGTCCACAATGCAACATGCAACGCGACTAGAATCAATGATTCTATTCACAATACGCTCCATACTGCGACTAGAAACAATGATTCTGTTCACAATACGCTCCGTACTGCGACTAGAAACAATGATTCTATTCACAATACGCTCCGTACTGCGACTAGAAACAATGTTTCTGTTCACAATATGCTCCGTACTGCGACTAGAAACAATGATTCTGTTCACAATATGCTCCGTACTGCGAGTAGAAACAATGTTTCTGTCCACAATGCAACATGCAACGCGAGTAGAAACAATGTTTCTGCTCACAATGGATTATTCTTGCCAAAAGATTTATAATAATATAATAACAAAATGAAGAAATACATCCTTTTGATTTGCCTTTTCATATTCAATATAGATGGGATTATTGCCGGAAATAGCAAGGACGAACCCTATATCGCCGCCTGGGACATTTATGTCAGTTCATGGGAGAAAAAAAATGATGCGCTTGTCATCGAAACCGTCGACGGCATTCTATCCCTGAGGCCTTATGAATTTGGCGCTTTGCATTATAAACTCAGCCCTTTAAATCAAAAGGAAGACAGAAACAGTTATGCCGTCATCCATGAATTTCCCGTCGCTGATTTCAAAGTAGAAGAAAATGATAGTGATTTAATGCTGATTACCGGCAAATACAAATTTGTCCTGCATAAATTCACAGGCAATTTCAGTTTTTATGATTCAAACGGTAAATTATTGCTCAAAGAGACCACAAATAAAAGACAGGCAACACGGGAAGATTCAATAAAACCCTATAGCCTGTTTGAAGTGACTCCCGATGAAGCCCTCTATGGTTTAGGACAATTCAGAGATAATGCCTTGAATCTGCGCGGGCAAAAACGCGATCTGGTTCAATTCAATACCCAGGCAGCCGTGCCGGTCGTCTATTCAACAGCAGGCTGGGGATTATTCTGGGATAATCCGTCCCGTACAGTCTTTGAAGACAATGACAAAGGAATGAGTTTTACTTCCGATTTTGGAACTCAATTGGATTATTATCTCTTTGCCGGAAATACACTTGATACGCTGATATCATCCTACCGGCAATTAACAGGAAAAGCCCCGATGATTCCCTACTGGTCGCTGGGTTTCCATCAAAGCCGTAACAAATATGCAACACAAGAAGAAGTCCTGAGTATCGCTCAGAAAATGCAAGCCGGAAATATTCAGATGAACTCTATTTTCATTGACTATTTTTACTGGCAAAAATACGGGACAGGTTCCCACCGGTTTGATGAGAATATGTTCCCCGATCCCCAAGAAATGTTGAGTACCTTACACAACAAGTACCAGACCAAAGCGATAATCACCATTTGGCCGGCCTTCAAAAAAGGAACAGCTCATTATGACGAACTCGAATCGAAAGGTATGCTGCTTGCCGGCGCCAAAGCCCTGGACGGGATAATTTATGACGTCTTTAACCCGGAGGCAAGGAAAATTTATTGGAAACAGGTTCTTCCCCTTGTACAAACAGGATTGGACGGTTGGTTTCTTGACGGGCCGGAACCGGATCAGGTGAACTCGTTTCTTCTTGCCAATACATTTGCCGGTCCGGCAGCAACGGTAAGAAATTTATATCCCCTGTTACATGCGGAGAATTTTTATGACAACCTGCTGAAATTGTATCCTGATAAACGCCCCTACATTCTCACGCGCTGCGCCTGGGCATCCCAACAAAGAACAGGCGCCGCTGTCTGGTCGGGAGATATCCCGACAACTTTCGACGAACTGCGGAAACAAGTCACAGCCGGATTGAATTTTGTAGCTACCGGCATTCCCTACTGGACAACCGACATTGGCGGCTACCAGGGAGGAGACCCTGAAAACGAAGAATACAGGGAATTGTTTACCCGCTGGTTTGAGTACGGCACGTTTTGTCCCGTTTTTCGTTCTCACGGACGGCGTTATCCGGGAGATACAAAAGCTCCGAATGAACTTTGGGCGTACGGTGAAGAAGTACAGGCGATTTGTACCGGATACATCAATCTAAGATATACACTGATGCCTTACATATACACATTAACAGGAGATGTCACACATAAAAATTACACGCCGATGCGCCTGCTTACATTCGATTTCCCGGATGATAAAAACAGCCTGGATTGTAAAGACCAGTTTATGTATGGCCCGGCATTACTGATATGTCCGGTATTGGAGGCCGGCGCTGTTGACCGGGAAGTCTATTTGCCGGAAGGCTGTAAGTGGATAGATTTTTGGACAGGTAAAGCGTATAACGGAGGACAGCGGTTTATTGCGGATGCTCCTAAAAACAAGCTGCCTTTGTACGTGAAATCGGGGGCGATCATTCCGGCTTATCCCGATAATAAAAAAACAAATACGCCGGACAGCCCGGTTAAAATTTATATTTATAAAGGGAATGACGGATATTTTGAACTGTATAAAGACGATGGCGAATCATTCGGATACAAACAGAACAAATTCGCCTATATTCCTTTCTCGTGGGATGATAAAAACAACGAATTACTGATCGGTTCACAAACAGGTGATTATAATAAAGGCGAAGTTCAGGAATTTCAAATTGTTCTTGTTAACGGCGAGTATGAAGATCTACATTCGATCCCTGTAAAAAAACACCTGCAATACAAAGGAAGCAAACAAAAGGTCAAATTATGACTTCTCTGCAGCTGAGCCACAATAGTGGAACAAGGAAATAGTCCTATAATTTTAACTCTCTGGGTATAAAGAAACATTTAATACAATTGATGTTGCGAATACAGATTTGTATATGATTTTTTTCTTTCATTCCAGCGCCGGGATACAGATCTTTTCCTTCCCAAAAAACTCCTCTAACGGAGTCGAATTTAGGATAGGCATGAGCAGCATGAGCTTCGATAATGGCACAATCCAACGGTCTTAATATTAAATCAGGAGAAGCAAATGCCGGTTTATTGGCAGGCAACGGTCGTCCAATTAGTTCGAAAGATTTTTTGAGTTGAAGGTATGTGTTTTGTAATCCTTTGAGGTAATAGGAATCTAGTAAGTCCAAGCAATTTCCTAAATCAATGTAGGCCCCTAATACTGATGGAACCTTGATTCTTCCTCTTTTCTGCTGCTCTTCGGCAAAAGATAACGCTCGTGCGTAATTATTCTCCCAAAAATAAAAACCACCTCCAAGCCAGTCGTAATCGTTATGACTTGGTTCCATTTCACAGTGATTTGCAACAATTTCATTGCGCACATCTTCGTCACACCCGTGAAATCCTACGATAAAAGAGGATCTTCTGGAATACATGCGCTGTTAAGAATTTTTATAGATGGGATTCAGGTTTCCGTCTTCTAACAGGATGCCGGATTTTATCAGAAACCTGACAGCTTCCTCTTTTGACTCGATAGAAGGGTACTCCGGAAGTGAATCAAAAGTGGTTTTGTTTATCTGGTGAGAATAATATAACTTGGTGGCAGCATTGTTGATTGGATGATCTTTCCCCGCTCCATTATCCCAAACGCTATACCAGGGGGTGTCTTTTTGGTGCATCAAATTTGTAAATTCATCGCCGGTCAAATGCTTATATTTAGCGTAAACTTTGTTTAGCAGTATTCTATGAACAAATTTGATGCAGTTTGCTTCTTCTATCAAAAAATCTTCTATTAAATCATCTTTTGTTAAATTTTGACCTTCGAACAGGCTGTGTAAAGAAGGCATTACCGGTCCGTATTTCCAAGCTTCTATTCTGTCGGATATGAGAGGTGTGTCATTGAGTACCAAATTCCAGCCATGAGAAATGTATACCAGCTTTATCAACTGCAATACGGATAAAGGAGCGCTTTCTTTATTTGATTTCTCAATAAAGTAGCCTGCAATTGTAGAAGATACATAACACATGATTGTATATTTTTAAATAAAAAACAAATACTATAACAAATTTGTTGCTGTTATGGCAACAATTTCACACATTCCCTGCGCGAACGGGTCTGCAAAAGTAATAATTAATGTTCGTTAATTCAAACAGATATGAAAACATTTGTTAAAAAACGCAAATAACAAAACAAAATGTGTATTGTCTGATGTTAACAGGTAGGTGACCCTTTTGTAACCACAAAAACAAACAAATATGAAGAAAGTTTGTGTTCTTTTTTTGTTATCTGCCTGTTTTA
>JAIRZF010000141.1 GCA_031267385.1 Dysgonamonadaceae bacterium
TTGTTTTTGAGAATTTCCTGAGCCTTATTGGTAGCCAGGTTTATATCAACTTCTTCGATTTTATCGATACCCTGAATACCTTCGCGTTCCAACGCCAAAAGGTATGCTTTATGCAAAAGATACTCCACATAATAGTATTTATCAAGACTTAAAACCGACAAACCCAAACCTTGCAATTCGGAATTGGGTTGCACCAAACCAAACAATTCATCGTAACTTTCGATACAAAGCAGCGCAAATTCACCCATCACTTTAATGAAAGTTTGTGTCGACAAATTCAATGCAACACCTGCCGTTTGGCAATTTTGCAATACAATAAAATGAATGATATTGTTAGCGGGCTTTTTCTTGATTTCAAGGACGTTTTTCAACGTTTCGGCCGTTATTTTCTTTGCCTGTTTAATATCAAAATCTTCCGTATTTTCGGCAAATAGCTTGGCTAAATCGTAGCTCAAACCGAACAAATCAATTTCAATCGGTCGTTCTACGGCATTAAGTATCGAAATACAGGCTTTTACATCGTTCCAAACATTCCGATCGTACAATGGAAAACAGAGACAATAGTGCAATTGGCTGCGCGACCCTTGATTATCAAGATTGATAGTTGCCTGCTGTAAGTCGGTAAAATATTGCACCGCCTCGTCAGTATTTTTTGCATTAAAACTTTTTACTTTCAACGAGATTTGATTTCGGTTTTCCAAATTTGCCATAAAAGAATTGTCTGTCTGCAATTCCACTTCCGACAAAGTGATATTTTCATCGTTTACATTCCACAACAACCCTCTGAAGTATGGAGAATGTTCTTTTTCCCCATACTTTTGGATATATGCCCTCATTTGTTGCAGAGTTTGAGCAAAATTTCGCCCAAAAAGAATATGAACCGAATGTCGCATAAATTTCTATTTGTTTATGTATGATTCAATGGTATTCAACAGATTATCAAACACATAACCTTCCTCCTGCGCAATCAGGTTTTTAATGTCGCGGTAACCGGGACCTTCTATTGTAGTGCGATTTACTTCACAGTCGGCAATTTCGTTGAAGTATTTTGCTCGTCCGTCAACCGGCGATTGAGCGTCAGCCACTTTGTTGCGTGCATCGGCGGTATTGTCGCGGATTGTTTTTTGCAAATAGGCATCGTACATATATTGCAGTTTCCCAATTTGTTTGCGGAACTCTATATATGCCTCGTCGCGCCTTTTGGTTTGCAGTGAAACCCATGCATCGCCGCGTTTTTCATCAACATCGGTACGACGATAATAATAATTGCCTGTTTTTCTTCTCAAATATCCAAAAATCCACCCAAGCGCCCAGTATTTCATACCGATATTCAGTTCATCGCCCGGCATCAACGAGTGTTCGTCCATGATCATTGCGTTAAGTAGATTTTTATCAATGTTCGGACAAATCTTTTGCGGGTCATCCATATACATATTGTATTCGGTTTCACAGGAATTCACAATGGTAGAAACGGCAAAAGCAGGCATCGGACCTTCAAGACGGTACAGCACAACGCGGTCTTTCATTCCTGTCGGAATATAATCCACTCTCTCGGTAGCGTTTAATTTCCCTCTGAAGTTGGGAGTAGTTTGTATTGGGCTTATGCCTGCACGATACACGCCCACATAAAATTGTTTTGCAATAGAATCGTTCACTTCGAGAAAACCCTGCTTGTCAATATCAATCAACGGATTGGCTTTAGCAATAGCATCTTCAAGAATTTTGTCGAAAGAACCGTCTTGTTTGTCGAATAATTCTCTGAGGCGGTCGTCAATGGTCATATCTTCGTATGCTCTGGTTTGTGGAAGTGTTCTTGTGTAATTTTCCATCTGAACTGCAATAGCATCCTGATTGTTGATATTGTACAGGTTTCTGCTCGGCAACGAATTAATAAAATCGCTTACGATAATTTCATCCGTTTTCACGTTGAGCGAAGTTATAAATTCCAGCCCCAAATCAATATCAAACAAATTGACCTTTTTGTTGGTATAATTCTGCAAATTGGCAATAACAATATCCAATGCACCATCAACATTTCTCAACACGATTTCTATTTCGGCTATTTTGTCAATTTCTTTTTGTAGTTGCGCAAGCAATGAATCATAAATGTTTTTGGCAACAATATGGCGTTTCAAGTCAATCTTGGTAATGGCAATCTGGTGTACCATATCTTTTACATCGCTTTGAAGTTCCGATTTTTTGCCTCCAAACTTCATCCATTTTGAATTGTATTTTTTCAATTCCTTAATGGCAGTTGTCAACTGACTTTCCTTTGTTGGAAAACTCTTGTTGAGTTGTTCCTCTTCATTAATCATTTCGGCACGGAATACTTTTACCTGTTCTGCAATGTTTTTCAGAGCGTTAAGCGTAGAAATAATCGGTGAATTCGGCTCATTAATATGGCTTTGAATAAACTTTTCGAGTTCCGTCATCACATTTGCAAGAATGGTTTTTTCTTTATTGGTAAATACTTCGTCACTTTCGACTATAAGATTGTAGAAATTTTGAATATCCTGCGTGACGTTTTCCGGGTCAACGTCTTCCATTTCAGATTTCAAACGATTGGAAGCAATCAAATTTATAAGATCGTCTGCTTGGTGTTCGCGTATTTTCACCTGATTTATCCAAGTATTTGCCAAATCTGCAGCGTCTTTATTGTTTGATAAAATTTTCTGAATCAAACTTTTAACAGCTCGTTTGGAATATACGTCGGCGATTTCGCCACCTTTGAAAATAATTTCGCTTGCGCCGAGATAGGTTACCCACGATTTTTTGTTTTTCACTTTGGTAACGTCTTTTGCCGATTCGATATTGTCAAGCACACTTGCGCCGCTATTGCCAAATTCGCCTGCAGAAAGGAATAGTGTTACGCTTAACATTTCTGTCAAATTATCAACGTGAGTGTAGGTAATGCGGTTTGAATTTTTGTTATCAACCAAAACCACAGACGAGAATGGCGTTTCGTTGGTCAGTAGTTTGTTGGTTTTCGAGAATTTGAAATTTACCTTGTTGCTCGCATTATCCAAATGCATCAAATAATCGAGGTCTAGTACAGATCCATAGGCATTTACTTTGACGTTTTTCATTGCGGGACCTGTTGGCTGCATTGCTTTAAAAACTTCGGGTAAAAGGGCATAACCAATAATTTTGGCGGAATTGTTTCCGTCAATCAGCCCTGCCGCTTGTTTTGCCAGATAAGCAGTATCAATAAAAGAACCCGCGCCTGTACCGCCGCAGATAGAGAAAATCATATGAATTTCATCTTTTGAATTGGCCACCACGTTGTATTTATCGCTTCGAATGTCCTGACGAATATCGTGAATACGATTTTGAATGGCGGTTTTAATAATATCGGCATTAATTATCAAACCGATACGACCGTTGGAACGGATTTGCCCTGCTCCGTTTTCGAGCGAGCGCATATAGCCGACATTCTTTTCAGGCACCCAGTCGAGCAGGTCATTTTTCTCGCGTTCATACACTTTTGAAGGATCGGCAACAGAAATACGTCCGCGTTCGTACTGTTCAAGTTCCACTTTCACTATTTCGCCATTGATATTAGCATCAAGTTTTTTTTCAAATGCTTGTTTGTCGGTATCGATACCCAAGAAACCAATCATTGGCGGAATTTCACCGTAGGTTTCCAAAAACATTTTTTTTGTATGTAGAATCGCATTGATTCCTGTACCTCCCAAACCAACATAGAGGGAACGTCTTAATGTTGTAGCCATAAATTTATATGTTTTAGATGTTTAGAAATTAAAAATTACCTTTTCGTTGTTTGAATTGATAAATTCGGTTGGAGTTCCCTTGCTAATGGTTTTCACCAGCGAATCGTAAGGATTGCGTTCAATTCTAACCGTATTTTTTGAATTACTTTTGGGAAGTAGCGTAATTTCTTTTTCCCAAAAACCGTCAATTTTATACTCCATTTTACCTTTAAAAATTTTGTTGAAAACCGATTGCTTGGGTTTCGTGTTGTTCAAAATTGCTTTGTAGCAACCTTTCAACGGCAACTTTGAGGTCGAACGAAATTCGCCTTCGGGAGTATAGTATTCAATCCGTAGTTCCCGCATTTTGAAAGTCGGCGTGTTTAAACGACTGATTATGATTGCCAGAATAATGATTGTGGCAATCACCACTAATATCCAAAATAGCCTCAAAGCGAGCGGGTTAGGAATGTCCTTTTTTACGACTGTCCATTCGTGTTCTAAAACAATACTATTGCTTTCTGAAATCTCGGTGTTATCAATGCGGTCTAAACCGCCTGCATCTTTTACACGGAGATATAAAGTATGGTTGCCCTCGCGGGCGTTTTTTGTAAATTCTATTCCCAGTTCAACACTTTTTTCGGTTGGTTTTACCCTCAACAAATTATCAGGACATGGTATGCCGTCTTTGTAAAGTTTAATGCTGTCTGCGGAAACAGGAATATCCCTTCCGTTTTCTATTTTCTTAATTATCTCAAACACAATAGCATTGGTTAACGAATCTTGTGCGTATTCATTAAAATCAAATTCAAGTGTCCGGGTCATTATCTTTGGTTCGTATTCATAAAATGGAAAGTCGGAATAATAGTCCGTTTCGCCAAACAATTCGCCCTTGATATCCGGGGCGCAGGACGAAAACAGTACGGCTATCATTGCTGCCAATACAAAATATATGCTTTTTGTTTTCATACGTACATAATTTATTTTTTTAAAGGTCATATGGAACTCGCGTCATATTCATGCTCTTGGGTGCAAGTTTTGCATACTCGTTTCATTACTTTTTCTTTAAAGTGATTTTTAATGTTTTTTCGCGCTTATTTATCAAATCCAGTAAAATAGCGCTTGGATTGATTGATACGGAAACTTTATTTTGTTCGATAATTTTATTGCTGTTGCTTACATCCACCATAAGCTTGTAGGAAGTTTTTTCTTCCTGCTCTTTTGTAAGCGCCTCATAATCTTTGTATTCGTTTTTGAATTTTATTTCAAATGTCGCAGTGTTGTTGTTTAAGCGCACAATCTGGTCAATATTAAAATATGGATTTTCTTCGGCAAGTTTAATGTGAATATCAATATTATTAGGAACTTTTCCATTGTCGGGTATGAAAGTAACCGAAACGGATTTGACCGGTTTTTCTTTATTGTCTTTCAAATTAAAAGAGAGATTGCCCGGAGGCGTCAAATTTAAAAAACTCATATCTCCGCCATTTCCATCCGTTCTATCAAGATTATTAGGAGTTTCCGGATTTTTCTTGGCATCTTCGATAGCTTTATCTATTTTGGGGTCTTTAGCAACTTCTGTTAAATAGACATAATACAAAAAGTTATTTTCTCCTGCATCTGTATTCCATTTTTCCACTGCTTTCCACGACTCACGGCCTGCACTATTTGCACTTGGGTCGTCTTGAATACCATCTGTCAGTAGATAAACAACCGTATTTTTATCCTCTTGCAGATAATTATCGACCACTTCCGAAAGCGGTTTGAAAATATTTGTCCACCGGTGAGACGGGAGATTAAAATTTCTTATCTTCTTTTCAATGTCTTCTTTCCCATCCAAAGTGGCTTTTCGGGGACCTATTGCAGGGAGAATTTTTTCCTGAAACGGCAACACAAGGATTTCCGTATTTTCGTTGTTTATGCCGTTGATATAACGACAAAGCGCCTCAACTACATCATCGTATATATTTGCAGTTGGTTTGCCATCTACTTTTGCCTTCCCCTTCATCGAAAGCGTTACATCCCACAAATAAATACGGCGTTGCGATTTTGTTTGCGCCACAAGTGAGGAGACAGATACAAAACACAGTAAAACTGTGAAAATGAGTATTTTCTTCATACAGTATCTTTTTTATTTGTCATTAAACTTATCGTTATTACCCTTGAAATCACTGCCAAAGCGATGAAAGTCGTACCGATTTTCAGTTCCATTACAATGATATTGGAGTTCATTTTGAAATTTAAAAGCAGCAAGGCAACCAAAAACACATCAAGCATATTCCATTTGTCCAAACCATGTATCATTTTGGCGGTTCTGTCAGTCAAAACTCTGACAAACAACTCAATGTACTTTGCAATCGGTACCAGAAACGTGAAAACCAAAATCACGATTGCCAAAAAGTATTCCCTTTTATCGAAAAAAAATTTAACGGAATCGAACAAATTCATGTCGTTTTTATTGAACATAAAAACGACCTTTGTTGCGGTAGAAAACAATGGGAAATAGACTCCCAAACCGAAAAATACTATGGAAACGGTCAATGCTATTGCGCCAAGTATGCGTTTGGATTCCAATGTCATTTATTCAATTCGTCAATTTTCACATTCAATCCTTTCAAAATTTCCGTCGCAACTTTTTCAACATCTTTGCCTGATTTTTGAGCCTCTTCATAGAATTTTTCCAAATCGTCCTGCATGTTGTTGTCAATATAATATTGTACTTGCTGCCTCATTTCATCAATGTTCAGCGACTTAAGCAAGTCTTTTATTAAAGATACACCTTGTTGTAAATTCTTGTAATAGTAGAATTGCGCCTGATTTTTGGTTATTTTCAGTTTTTCGCCGACAGTGAGTTCTTTTTTGAACTTGTCGTACCACTCACCCGAAAATTTCTCGTATTTCCCGGTCGCTTTTACCCATGCTTTTTCGTCGTAAGACTTGCTGTTCTCCGAAATTTCGGTAATAAAGTCATCGTATTTTTCGAGATACGATTCTTTGGAAATGGGACTGCACGCCACAAAAATTGCCAAAAACAGAACAGGAATGATGAAAAATGAGATTTTATTCATATCTTAATTTATAATAATAATAATAATTCGTTCAAATGAATCTAAAGGATTATCACCCAACGGCATAAACAAGCATAGCCGCAATACATAAAGTAATGCAGTTACAAACGGTACTTGTAATATATTGTTTTTTTTTGTTTTTTTGCCCCTATTTATAAAGAGGGCGGGCGGGATGCGGCTGTGTGTGTGTGTGTGTGTGTGTGTGTGTGTGTGTGTGTTAGCAAAATTTTCGATTCTGCCAAATAATACATTCGTTTTTTTGCATTATTTTTCACCTTTGGGGTCTATTTATTCTACATTTCGAGGTGTAAAAGTATAATTTATTTATTAAAAAACAAAAAAATGTTATAAAAATAAACAATTTAAAATTTAATAAAATAAAAAGACCGAAAAAAAATCCCAACCAATTCAAACTGAAACGGTTGGGATTACTTTTTCATTTACTGTATTTCCTTGTTTCTTTACAGGAAATTTATTTCAAAGTTCCTTGTTGTGCTTCCCGAATCATTTTTTGATTTGGAATGATATACACTTCTACGCGACGGTTTTGAGTTTTACCTGCTGACGTAGCATTATCTGCAACCGGTATAGAAGAACCCATACCCTTAGAAATTATACGGGAAGCGCTAACACCCTGGTATATAATATAATCCATGACCGATTGCGCACGTTGCTGTGATAAAGGTATGTTAATCTGATCGTTTCCCGAACTATCCGTATGTCCGTAAATTTGAACATCAGTATCAGAATTTGTCTTCAAGCTATTGGAAAACTGAGTCAAAGAATTTTTTGAAACCTGATTCAAAGTGCTTGAATTTGTAGCAAACAAGATCCCCGATTCAAAAGTGACTTTGATAGCCTGGCCATCATTTACAGATTCAACCTGAGCTCCCTGAATTCGTTCCAATTCAGCTTTTTGTTTATCCATCTTATTCCCAAGCAACGCACCTGCTGCGCCGCCGACAATAGCTCCGATACCGGCGCCCCATGCAGCGCCTTTTCCTCCTTTGATCAATGCACCGAGACCGGCGCCTACTGCAGCGCCGCCACCGGCGCCGATCCCCGTACCTTTGGCCGTGTTACTAGTATTACAACCTCCGAAAATTATAGCTACACACAACAATAAAGCGGCAAAAACATTTACTTTTTTCATTCCACATAAATTTTAATAAATAATGGAAAATAACAACTGAAACCGCCAACTTGTTCAAGATTATTCTTCCATATTCAAAGTATCCGTATATGCAGATTCGGCCAGAAGGAACATTAAAACCTCTTCCCGGGTAAAATCACCCACTACATCTTTCGCCGACTGTTGAATAATAAAATCAATCAGTTCACGCTCTTCCTTCTCCTCATCATCTTCTTCGAGATAATCATTTTTCTCATAAAATTCACACAGCAGATCCAGGAAATAATATATATCGTCCTCATTGAAACGATCTTTCAATTCCTGGGGCAGGTAATTTTGAATAAAAGAGACGGCTATAACTTCGTCATAATCACTGATACTCATAGTGGTATATATTTAGATTAAACTTACTTGGCTTCCGGGGTTTCTTCCGGATCGACAGGGAGTGTCTCTCCGGCGGCTTCTTCTCCATTTTCTTTCTTTTCAAAATCAGTGATCCCCGAATTGATCAACAAGTTATACCAATTCATCATCTTCTTAATATCAGACGGATACACTCTATCTTTATCGAATTCAGGCAATACCGTTTCAAAATATGAACGTAATTCTGAAGGTTGGATACTGGAACTGAATTGTATCGGCTTTTCGTTTTCTTTTATTTTAATATTCGTAAACACGACATAAAGAGGAATATCTTCATCTTCTGTAAAGACGGAAATATCTCCCAACGAAACGACTTTGTCCCGGGGATACACAGGAATTTTCTTCTGATCTACCAGCGACTCCGCTAAAAACATGTTCTTTCCTTGTGAGATCAACTTAAATAAACCCGGCTTACCGGAAATGGATAAAATTTCTTTCAACATAAATGTACTTTCTTTAATGATTTTACGTCACAAAAATAATTAAAATATTCGGAAAGGAGGAATTTCTCCCATTTCCTTTTCTCAATCCTTTTACATGGTTGATTTATTAACCTATTTTGAATTATAATTAGTCCTCTTTCCGGTATTTATACCATATTTTTGTCCTGTCGTGAAAAACATCCCCATATGCAAACTAATGTATAGACTAATGTGTAAACTAAACAGCTTTAATAAACAGACAAATGAACCCTCGAAAACTTTTACTTGCAGCCCTGGCGCTAATATCATTTATTCCGGTAATAGCCCAGGTCTCTTTCGGACAGCCCGAAAAAATCAATCTCAACTGGAAATTCCATTTGGGTGATGTAGAAAATGTACAAACCGCGACTTTCGACGACAGCCGGTGGCAGAATATTGACCTACCACACGACTGGAGCATACGCGGACAACTTAGTCCCACTCTCGCCAGCGCAACCGGATATCTGCCGGGGGGAACAGGTTGGTACCGTAAAATCCTGCAAGTACCTGTCCAAAAGCAGGGAGAAAAGGTTTACCTCTATTTTGAAGGAATATACAACCGCAGCGAAGTATTCGTCAACGGGCAATCGGTCGGGAAGCGTCCCAATGGTTACATCTCGTTCGTGTACGACGCCACACCCTATATAAAATATGGTGAAGATAATGTGATTGCGGTAAAAGCAGACCATAGCCGGTCGGCCGATTCGCGCTGGTATACCGGTTCGGGCATCTATCGGAATGTGTGGCTTGTGTATGCGAATCCCATACATATAGCGCAATGGGGAATATCTGTTTATCCTAAAAACGTAACGAATAAGAATGTTGTAATGAGCGTGGAAGTGGAACTCAGTAACGACTCCCCACAAGCCGGAAACCTGACGGTACAAAACGAAATAATCTCTTCCGAAGGCAAGGTCATTGCAACAGACTCACGCAAAATAAATGTTCCGGCGGGTGGTAATAACAAAATAAACGTGGACATGAAAGTCTCCAACCCGCAATTGTGGAGCATCGACAACCCCCGGCTTTATAAACTCCGCACCACCGTATTGCAAAACGGTAAAGTCATCGACCGGACAGAAACCGTCACAGGAATCCGCAGCCTCACATTCGACCCCAACAAAGGTTTTGCTCTGAACGGCGAATGGATGAAAATAAAAGGCGTCTGCATTCACCACGATGCCGGAGTCCTCGGCTCGGCCGTGCCCCGCGAAGTATGGAAAAGACGCTTGCTGACGCTGAAAGAGATAGGTTGCAACGCCATACGTACCAGTCACAACCCGCAGGCGCCCGACTTGTACGACCTGTGCGACGAACTCGGCCTGCTGGTCATGAACGAAGCTTATGATGAATGGGAATTCCCCAAACGCAAGTGGCTCGAAGGCTGGAATGTAGGAACTCCCGGTTTTCAGGGAAATTATGATTTCTTTGAAGAATGGGGAGAGAAAGACCTGGCCGATATGGTACGCCGCGACCGCAACCACATCTCTATCTTTGCTTGGAGCATCGGTAATGAAGTCGATTATCCCAATGACCCGTATTCGCACCCCGCGCTGGGCGGTGAAAAAGCCGGCGGATTCACGCAGGCCACCTATGGAGGATACAACCCCGACGCTCCTGACGCTATGCGCCTGGGCGGCATTGCCAAACGTTTGGTGGCGGCGGTGAAGCAATATGATACTTCGCGCCCCGTAACCGCCGGACTGGCTGGAGTGGCCATGTCTAATGAAACGGAATATCCCGGCTCACTCGACATTGCCGGTTACAACTACACCGAAAGCCGTTACCGGAGCGACCATGAAAAATATCCCGATCGGGTTATCTTCGGCAGTGAGAACCGCCACGACCTCAACGCATGGAAAGCGGTACTGGATAATGATCACATTTTCGGGCAATTCCTGTGGACAGGCATCGACTACCTGGGCGAATCCGGCCGCTGGCCTTCGCGTGGGTTCTACTCCGGATTGCTCGAATTCGGCGGGTTCATCAAGCCGCGCGGATACTTCCGCCAGTCTCTCTGGTCGGATGTACCCATGGCTTATCTGGGCACTTACGCAGAAAATGCGCCTTCCATGGACGCCTGGCCGGTCTGGAACTATGAAGAAGGCCAGCCTGTCCGGGTGGTATGCTATACCAATGCCGCTAAAGCCCGACTGGAACTGAATGGGAAAGTGGCAGGAGAAACAAAAGATTACGACAACAGAACCGGGATCATCTATTGGAACATCCCTTATTCACCCGGCAAACTGGAAGTTATCGGCCTGGATAAAGACAACCGTGAAGTATCGCGATATGCCGTTCACTCATCAGGCCGCCCGGCTGCATTGACAGCCCGGATTATCGGTGAAACAAGCGGTAAAGACCGTGGACTTATCCAGATAACCGTCCAGGTGGTCGACGAAAATGGGATTCCCGTCATACTTTCGGATGAAGAAATAACCTGCCACATAGACGGTCAGGCGCGCTTGCTGGGACTCGAAGCCAGCAACAACTCGGACATGACCGACTATACGGACAACAGGCACCGGGTATTCCACGGAAAAATCCTGGCCTACGTACAGGCTACCGGCGAAACCGGCAAAATCAAACTGCGCTTCACCTCGCCCTGGTTGAAGCCTGCCGGAATAACGATTGACATAGAATAAATTTTATTGGTACCAACATTCAAATACCCCGCCTTTATGCAATTACGCAACACCTTTTCCCTGTTAACGGTCTGTATGTTCCTGTTACTTTCCTGTAACAAATCGTCACAGACGATACAGATGGTTTTCTCCTCATCAGAGGAGTCGTCTTCCTACTCGTGGCCATTAAGTAAGATTGCACCCGATCTTCCCAATGACTGGTCATCCTATAATTATCTGGTGCTGGAAATGAAAACGTCTTCTTCCCAACGCTTTCAGGCAGGCATTGTGACGCCCGACGGGGTGATTGCAAAAAGCATTCAACCTTTTCCCGGAGCCTGGGTAAGGTTTAGCATCCCGCTGGAATTTTACCGCGAACTGCCCCCTTCTGCCATGGATATGGCGGCGACCTACAACAAGGCGCGCGACCTGGGGCAGATCAATATCCATCTTCCCGGTCTGGGGACTCTGGAAAAAGTAACAGGACTTCATTTCCGGATGTTACATCCGGTTAATGACCCGGTACTCGAAATCCGATCGGTATCGCTAACCATGGAAAATCCCGGAGATACGCTTTTGCAGCAGGGATATCTGGTCGACTCCTTCGGGCAATGGAACACAAAGGATTGGCCCGGCAAGGTGAAAAGCCGGGAAGAACTGCAATCTGCCTGGGAGGCGGAAGACGCACAACTAAGTCCTTTGACAACCGGCGTATCGAAATACGGCGGTTATACCGACAGGCAACTGGATGCTACCGGCTATTTCCGCACTGCCAGGGTTGACGGGAAATGGTGGTTTGTCGACCCCGAAGGATACCTGTTCCTTTCCGTGGGGGTCGACTGCATGAATGCCTCCGTGCGTACCCGCACCGAAGGAAGAGAATACATCTACGAATATCTGAAAGAAGGAACCCGGCAGGCCGACTTCTACCGGTGGAACCTGGAGGTAAGATACGGCGAGAACGTGAGCGAAGCATGGGTCGACAAAGCCGTCCGGCGCATGCAGGCCTGGGGACTGAACACCGTGGGCAACTGGTCGTCCGGCGAAATCATTGCCTCGGACAAAACGCCTTTCGTCCTTTCCCTGCGCGGCTTGCAAATGGAAAAAGGGATTATGGGACTGCCCGATATATACGACCCGGAATATGCGCAAACTATCGATAAAGCAATCGCCGGTCTGACGGCACAGTACAAGAACAATCCCTGGCTGCTGGGGTATTTCGTAGGCAACGAACAACCCTGGCCCGGACAGGAAAATATCTTGTGCGACCGCATCCTGACAGGGAAAGAAACTCCGGTGCAGAAAGAACTCCGGACATATATAGAGCAAAAAGGCGACTCGCCCGAAACCCGGCGTACATTCATTTACGAAACTTTCGGCAAATTCCTTAAAATGGTAAATGCCATACTGAAAAAGCACGACCCCAACCACCTGAATCTCGGTATACGTTTCGGCGGTGAAGCGACCGACGAACTGCTGTCCATTGCAGGCAAGCACTTCGATGTGTTCAGCTTCAACTGTTACAGGATGCAACCCACAGTGGATTTCATGAATCGTATCGAGGCAACAACCGGCTTGCCAATGCTGATCGGCGAATATCACTTCGGCATGCCTGACCGCGGAATGGCTGCCGGGATTGTGCAGGTAAGCAGTTATGAAGACCGCGCCAATGCCTACCGCTATTACAACGAACAGGGCTACTCACATCCGTCGCTTATCGGCGCACATTGGTTCCAGTGGATAGACCAGCCTAATACAGGCCGGATGGACGGAGAAAACTATAACATCGGGTTGCTGGATATAACCGACCGTCCCTATCCTGAAATGGTAAAAGCCATGCAGGAAACACACCGCCGCCTGTATAACATTCACCGTGGCGAACTGGCGCCATTTAACGAGATGCCCAAGTGGGTATCTTACTAAATCATAAATATTCCGAAATACATATGAAAACAAAAGCAATATTGCTGGGTTTGTTGTTCATTACACAATACCCTTTCGCCCAAACAGTGAAAGTCGAACAGCGGCCACTATCCCTTCCCACCTATGAAACAGGCGCCCCGGACGCCAATTCCATCTTCTTTACCGGCCGTGTCTATCAGGGAGCCCAGGGACATATTTATCCTTATCCGCTATTTGATATCCTTACCGATACAAAAGTTAATAAGGAATACAACGCCCTGTACCTCGATAACGAATACCTGAATGTATGCGTGCTTCCCGAAATGGGCGGGCGCATCCTGTCGGCCACCGACAAAACAAATAATTACGAGATATTCTACAGGCAAACCGGCATAAAACCCGCACTGATAGGCATGTTGGGTGCATGGCTGTCCGGAGGGGTCGAATGGAACATTCCCCACCACCACCGTCCTTCCAGCTACATGGGCATTGATTGGGAAACAGTGGAGAACAACGACGGCAGCAAAACGATCTGGATTGGCGAAACCGAACTGCGACACCGCCTCAAATGGTCGGTCGGTATCACCGTTTATCCGGAACGTTCGTGGGTAGAAGCCAGAGTAAAAATAATGAACCGCACGCCTTTCATCCAGTCCATATTGTATTGGGCCAACGTATCCGTGCATGCCGGCGAAAACTACGAAGTGATTTTCCCACCGTCCACACAATTCGGTACAGACCATTCCAAAGTGTCCTTTACCCGTTGGCCGGATGGAGAAGCCGCCTCCGGTAGCGGAGAGAATGTGCCCCTGGGATGGTGGAAAAACTTTACCGGCGGATCCCGATCCATCTTTGCCTGGAATTTCGACGACGATTTCCTGGCCGGTTATGACCACAAGGCAAACGCCGGAACAGTACATGTGGCCAATCACCACATAGTAACCGGCAAAAAGTTCTTCCTTTGGGGTAACAATCCCGGCGGAGAAATGTGGAACACCATGTTGTCCGACAACGACGGGCACTACCTGGAACTTATGGTGGGCGCTTACTCGGACAATCAGCCGGATTACAGTTGGATAGGACCCGGTGAAACGCGCGAATTCGTGCAACGCTGGTATCCGATACGCGAGATCAAATCCGTAAAGAACGCCACAGACGATGCCGCCGTCAACCTCGAAAGAATAGCTGCCGGTAAAATCTTCCTGGGATTCAACACTTCCGGAAAATTCCCCGGCGCCCGGGCACAGCTGACACACAATGGGAACATCCTGTTCGAACAAACCATCGACATCGACCCCGCTACCCCTTTTGTACAGGAAATAACAGTACCTGCCACCGCAAAAGACGCCGAACTGAAAGCCCTGTTGCTGGATGCTGCAGGCCGGGAATTAGTTGCCTACCGGCCGGTGGTGTCCGAAGAAAAACCCCTGCCCGAAGTAGTAAAAGGAACCAGGCCGGTAAACGAATACAAAACAGTAGAAGAATTGTACCTGGCAGGTCTGCGCATCGAGCAATTTCACAATGCCCGCCTTGACCCGATGGACTTCTACAACGAAGCCCTTCGCCGTGACTCCCTGGATGCGCGGGTGAACACCGTAGTAGGTATCCGCTATGCCCGGACGGGCGAATGGGACGTTGCCGAAAAACATTTGCTGCGCGCCCTGACACGCCCGGCCAAAGACTACACCGTGGTGAAAGATCCCGAACCCCATTATTACCTGGGCGTTGTGTACCAGATGCAGGGTAAATCCAAAGCAGCAGCCGACCATTACTGGAAAGCGACCTGGTATCCGACTTTCCAGCATCCGGCCTATTTCGCACTCGCACAGCTGGCAGCCGTCGACGGAGCATATGACCGGGCGCTCGAACTGATCACACAATCCCTCAATACAGGAGCGCGCGATACCAAAGCGCTAACCCTCAAAGCCTGGTTGTTGAGGAAAACCGGGAACACTAAAGATGCTTCCAAAACCCTTGAAGAGGCGCTGTCCATTGACCCGCTGGACTACTGGAGTCTTTCCGAACAAAGTCTGCTCGCCGGTAAAGGAACCGCTTTCCTCAACCAGGCCGACAACAAACGCGGAGAAGGAATAATACGCCTGCAGGAATTTCTGGAAATGATTACCGACTACGGAAATACAGGCGCATACCGGGAAGCCATCAATTTACTCAATGAGGCAATTGACATCGGAGAGCCTTACACATCTTCTCCCCTCATACATTATTACAATGGATATTATAATCTGAAAACAGGTAAAGAAGACCTTGCCCTGGAGCATTTCCACAAAGCATCAGCACAACCTTCGACCTATTGCTTCCCGTTCCGCCTCGAAGAAATCGACATCCTGACCACTGCTCTCCAAGCAAACGCCGCCGATAGTAAAGGAGCTTTCCTCCTGGGCAACCTTTATTATTATCTGAACCGGAAAGAAAAAGGCCTGGCCGCCTGGCAACAATCAGCATCCCTGGAACCCGGCTTTGCCCGCGCACACCGCAATCTTGGCTTTGCTTACAGCAGGACAGGAGAAACATCACGCGCCATAGCCGCCTATGAAAAGGCTATCCTGACGGAAAAAGGAGACCCGCGCATATTCGTTGAACTCGATCAGTTATACGAAAAAAGCGGCAAACCGGTCGAAGAACGCCTGTCCGTCATGGAAAAAAACAAGCAGACAATCCTCAAGCATGACGACGCCGTGATTCGTTTGCTGACCCTGTACAACGAAACCGGAGCATACGATAAAGCCATAAAAATACTCGATACCCGTCACTTCCATGTGTGGGAAGGAGGTGGACAAGTACACAGCGTGTATGTCGACGCCCACCTGTTGAAAGGCATGCAACTGCTCAATAGCAGGAAATACGCCGCCGCTGTCGAAGAATTCGAGAAAGCCGACCTGTATCCTGCAAACCTGGAAGTAGGCCGCCCCAGCGATGGTGGACACAGCGCCAAAGGTTTCTATTACAGAGGCCAGGCCTATCAGTCGATGAATGATGCCGCCGGCGCAAAAAAATCGTACCAAACCGCCGCCAATATCCGGGCACGCCGCCGGCAGGGTATCTCCGAAGAAATGTTCTTCCGCGCCCAGTCCATGCGCGAACTGGGACGTGCCGCAGACGCCGACAGCCTGATAGAAGCCTTGAAACAGGGAGTAAATGCACAACTCAACAGCCGGACGATGATCGACGAACACTCGAAATTCGGAGAAGACGGATCACGCGCCGAGCAGCTGGCCAACCTGCATTACCTCAACGGTCTCGTACACCTGGCCGAAGGCGATACCGGTAAAGCCGGAGAAGAATTTGAACAAGCCGTCAGAATGAACCGGAACTTAATCTGGCCGAAGCAATTCACGTCAAGGAAACCGTAAGAAATCTCCCGCCCACGGAGGAACCTCTATCATGAAAAACCTCCATTGAGCCTCCCAAACAAGCAAATTTGAGCCGCATAGGAAACCATCCTTTGCGGCTCTTGCTTTACCTTTGCGCCGTGAATTTTATTAATCCCGAAATGTCCTACGAAAAAGGCTATTGCCGTCCCGAATGTTTAAATTCATATATTTAAGAATGAAAAACAAGCATAATAAAGAAACGAGCCGCCGTGATTTCCTGAAAATAGCAGGCATGGGAGCGGCGGCGGCATTTTATGGCTGCAAACCGGATAACCGGTCTACCGGCGGAACAAGCGACGGCGAAGTCCCCGCCGGTAAAATGACTTACCGTACCAATCCCCATTCGGGTGATAAAGTGTCGCTGCTGGGCTACGGTTGCATGCGCTGGCCCCTGAAACAGAAAGCCGGCGGCGGAGAGGAGATAGACCAGGAAGCGGTAAACGAACTGGTCGATTACGCCATTGCGCACGGCGTGAATTATTTCGATACTGCTCCGTTGTATATTCGAGGCTGGGCGGAAACGGCAACCGGAATTGCCTTGAAGCGGCATCCGCGCGATAAATTCTTTGTTGCCACCAAGATGTCCAACTTTGAGGAAAGCGCCTGGAGCCGGCAATCTTCCATTGCGATGTATCATCATTCCATGAAAGCGTTGCAGGTTGATTATCTGGATTATTACCTGTTGCATAATGTCGGCAGGGCGGGAATGGATATTTTCC
>JAIRZF010000216.1 GCA_031267385.1 Dysgonamonadaceae bacterium
GTGTTGTGGGCATAGACCGTCATCGATGAGAGATTGGCGGTCTCCACATCCCCCGCGCTGCGAAGCGAGCCGTCGGGCTGATAGTCGGAGAAACCGATAGCGTTGGCGGGCAGGTTTTCTTCTTTGCCCGTCAGATTTTCATCTTCTTCGCTACAAGATGTCAGGGCGAGCGAGAGGAGAATTGCTATGATGACATTCCGGATCATGATAGACCGTAAGACATGTAAGACGCGTAAGACGCGTAAGACGCGTAAGACGCGTAAGACATGTAAGATCGGAAAACCGGAAGATAAGTAAGGTCGAAAGGGCTTGCTAACTCGTTGATTTTTATTATTATACGCGCGCGCGTACGCCAGGTGTGTGTGTGTGTGTGTGTGTGTGTGTGTGTGTGTGTGTTAACAAAATCCGCGAACTCTCCAAATTTTGGAGGTTAAAAGATCGGGGTAAGTGGATGTTTTTTTGTGTCATTTTCGCATGTAGCTGTTTGTTAGCGTGGAGCAAAGGTAATATATCTATTTGAGAAAGCAAACTTTTCCGATAAAAAAAGAAGACCGTAAGACATGTAAGACCGTAAGACGTGTAAGAAAAGGAAGACCGTAAGATAAAGGGATCTCCTCTTTTCTTACGGTCTTACCATCTTACCATCTTACGGTCTTACCATCTTACGTGTCTTCTCTAAAGTATTGCTTTCAGTTTGTCTTCCAACACGCTTTTTTGAGCAGCGCCGACAAATTTGTCCACTACTTCTCCATTTTTGAAATAAAGGATTGTAGGGATGTTACGTATGCCAAATTGTCCGGTAATTTCGTCATTTTCATCAACATTCACCTTGCCGATAATGGCTTTTCCCTCATATTCCTTAGCTAATTCTTCGATGATAGGAATAACCATTCTGCAAGGCCCGCACCATTCCGCCCAAAAGTCTACCACCACCGGTTTATCACCACTTATCAATTCTTCAAAATTAGCATCCGTAATTTCCATTGCCATAGTTTTATTTATTTTATATTGTTAATAATTAATTACATCTGAAAGGTATGGAGTTATCCTCCAAATATTGTACCAGTTTCCTGTTCACTGAGAACTTCTCTCCTTCTGCGAATAAGGATACGGACAGTTGTTGTCTGTCGTTATCTTCAATTTTGAAATATAACGATGTACTGCCCGGATTGTTCTTGATCAGGGAAGATAATTCGGCGATAGAGTCTTCCCGAACGTCCATTAGTTTCAGTGATATGGTAAACTTTTCAATGAGCGAGTTCTTGACTTCACTCAGAGGCTTCATGGATTTTATTTTCAGGTCTGTTATATTTTCATTGTATTGTCTTGCGTGAAAAGAACCTTTGATCAGGAGGAATGTGTTCGGACGGCAATACTTGCTGAACTCAAAATAATCATTTCCGAACAGCGGTATCTCAGCGCTTCCCGTGTAGTCTTCCATTTTGATGATTCCAAAGGGTTTTCCCATTTTGGTCGTTCCTTCCCGGAAAGCAATGACAATACCCGCCATGATAACATCTTTCCCTTTGAGTGCGTCTTTATTCTCGGCAAGTTCTTTCATGGAAAGGTTACAAACGTGATTCAGGACAATATAATATTCATCGAGGGGATGCGAAGATAAATAAATTCCCACCAGTTCCCGTTCCTTGTTCAGTCGTTCCAGATCGCTCCATTTATCGCATTTGGGCGCTTCCGGTTTTGCGATTTCCACTTCGTTACCAAAGCCGTCAAACAAAGAATTTTGACTTGTCTGTTTGTCGTTCTGATATTTATTCCCGTATCGGATGAGGCTTTCGATAAACAATTCGCCTTTGCTGTTGGGAGCGAAATACTGTTCCCTGGTGGCTTCCGTGAAGTTATCAAAAGCGCCGGCGAGGCAAAGGGCTTCAATGTTTTTCTTGTTGCAGGCGGTCAGGTTGATTCTTTCCACGAAGTCGAAAATTCCTTTGAACGGGCCGTTAGCTTCTCTTTCTTTGATGATGTTTTCCACTGCTCCGGCTCCAACTCCTTTCACGCCTCCCATTCCAAAAAGGATGTCTCCGTTCTTATTGACGGTAAAGTTCAGGTCGGACTCATTGACGTCAGGCCCCTTGACGCCGGCACCCATGTTGCGGCACTCGTCCATGAATTTGGTGATTTCACCGATGTCATCCTTGTTTCGCGTCAAGTTGGCAGCCATGAATTCAGCAGGGTAATGGGCTTTCAGGTATGCTGTCTGGTATGAGACCCAGGAATAACAGGTTGCATGCGATTTGTTGAATGCGTATTTGGCAAATTCAGCCCAGTCGGCCCAGATTTTCTCCAGCTTGGTTTTAGGGCCGAAGCCTTTTTTCTCAGCTCCTTCCAGGAACTTCACTTTCAGGGCTTCCATCTTGTCGACCAGTTTTTTACCCATCGCTTTACGAAGCTCGTCCGATTGTCCACGGGTGAATCCGGCAAGATCGCGGCTCAGAAGCATCACCTGTTCCTGGTATACGGTAATTCCATAAGTGTCTTTCAGGCGGGGCTCCATTTCCGGGAAGTCGTATGTGATGTCTTTACGGCCGTGTTTCCGGTCGACGAAATCAGGGATATACGCCATTGGCCCCGGACGGTAAAGTGCATTCATCGCGATCAGATCTTCAAATTGGGTGGGCTTTAACTCCCGGAGGTATTTTTGCATCCCGGCCGATTCGAACTGGAAAGTCCCGACTGTCTGTCCCTTGCTATATAGTTCGTATGTTTTCTCGTCGTCGATTGGAATACGGGAGATATCAATTTCAATCTTCTTTGATTTCTTTATGTTTGACAGGGCTTCTTTTATAATCGACAGGGTTTTAAGTCCCAGGAAGTCCATCTTGATCAATCCGATTGATTCGATCACCGAACCTTCGTATTGAGTGACCAGTATATCTTCGTCGCTTCCCTTTTCTTTTGCAGTACTGAGCGGGACATAATTCGTCAGGTCGTCAGCTCCGATGATCACACCGCAGGCATGGACTCCGGTTTGCCGGACGGTGCCTTCCAGCATCTCGGCATATTTCAGGGTGTCTGCGATATTGGTATCCGTGGAATCCCTGGCTTCTTGCAGTTCGGGCACGTACTGGATGCAATTTGTGATGTTGATCTTCGGCATTTTGCCGGTCGCTCTGTCTTCCGGCAAACGGTCGGGAATCAGTTTGGTGAGATAATCCGCCATTTGCAGCGGCAATCCTTGTACACGGGCGACATCTTTTATCGACGATTTTGTAGCCATGGTACCGTAAGTTACGATATGCGCTACTTTTTCTTTTCCGTATTTTTCCTTCACCCAGCGGAGTATGTCGGCTCGTCCGTCATCATCGAAGTCAATATCAATATCGGGCATTGAGATACGGTCGGGATTCAGAAACCGTTCAAACAGCAAGTCGTATTTGAGAGGATCGATGTCTGTAATTCCCAGGCAATAGGCGACGGCGGAACCGGCGGCGGAACCACGTCCCGGCCCGACGGCGACTCCCATATTGCGGGCGGCTTGCATAAAGTCCTGAACAATGAGGAAGTAGCCGGGGAATCCCATGGTTTTCATGGTTTCCAGTTCAAATTCGATGCGTTCAAGCACGTCCTCCGGGACAGGGTCTCCATAGCGCAGTTTGGCCTTTCCCATGGTTAAATTCCGCAGATAATCGGCTTCCAGTTTGATGCGGATCACCTTGTCATATCCACCGAGTTTATCGAAACGTGCGGCGTCTTCTTTGTTGAATTCTTCACGAAGTTGTTCTTCCGAATAGTTGTTTCTGTAGCTGTCCTGGGTTCCAAATTCTTCCGGAATCGGAAACTGGGGCATTAAGGGATCGGAATCGATGTTGTACAGTTCAACTTTATCTGCAATTTCGATGGTATTGGAAAGCGCTTCCGGCACATCGGGAAAGATGGCGTTCATTTCTTCTCTGGTCTTGAACCATTCTTGCTTGGTGTAGTGCATCCGGTTGGGATCGTTCAGGTCTTTGCCTGTACTCAAGCAGATCAGACGGTCGTGGCCTTCGGCGTGGTCTTCTTCGACGAAGTGCACGTCGTTGGTCGCCACAACTTTCGTATTGGTCTTTTTTGCCAGTTCCATGATGACGGCGTTGACGCGCACCTGTTTCTCGTAGGTGCTTTTGTCTCCTCCGGGCTTATCTGTTTTCAGGCGTTGAATTTCAAGATAATAATCGTCTCCGAAAATCTCTTTGAACCATAGAATGGTTTCTTCGGCGGCGTTGATATTGTTGGCCGTTATTTTTTGCGGCACTTCTCCTCCCAGGCAGGCGGAACATACGATAAGCCCTTCGTGATGTTCTTTCAGGCAGTCCTTGTCGATCCGGGGACGGTAGTAATAACCGTCGACCCAGGATGTTGAAACGAGTTTACACAGGTTCTGATAACCGGTTTTGTTTTTCGCAAGTAAAACGAGATGCCATCCGCTACCGTCTTCTTTTTCGGTTTTGTTGAACCGTGTACGGCGGGCGCAGTAAGCTTCTACTCCTAAAATGAACTTAAACTGGTCTTCTTTTTCCTTGTCTTTGTTCTTCTTTGATACGTAATCGTAAAATTCCTTGGCTCCGAACATGTTTCCGTGATCGGTAAGGGCCATGGCTTTCATCCCGTTTTTCATGGCTTTATCTACTAAACCGGGAACGGTCGACATTCCGTCGAGCATCGAATAATGTGAGTGAACGTGAAGGTGAATAAATGGTTGCATAGCGCTTTGTATATCAGACATTGGATTATTTTTCTTTGAATGAGTTTGTAAAGTTATGAAAAATGCTCCGGTAAAAAAACAACGGGAGAGGTAAAAAGTTATCAACATCAAAGAAGACCGTAAGAGAAGACCGTAAGACCGTAAGACATGTAAGGCCGTAAGATTAAGGAATTTCCTTTTTCTTACGGTCTTACCATCTTACCATCTTACGGTCTTCTCTTACGGTCTTACCATCTTACATGTCTTACGATCTTATTTCTTGACCACCTTGACCGTCTTGCCATTGTACTGAACCAGGTAGGTTCCTTTGGGATAACCTGTCAGGTCGATTGTCGTCTCGCCGTCCTGAGCAGGATACGTTCCTTTCAGGGAACCGGTGATGTCTACTATGCGGATGATCTGGTTCGATGTTGTGCCGGAAACTTTGATGATCCCTGCCGTCGGATTCGGGAAAACCCGGACTGCCGCTCCGGCAACCTGCTCGACTCCGGTCGGGTATTCCACCAGGACAGCCTGTGTAGCCTGACGTGTTCCGCAAGGATGTTCCAGTGTCACGGTCAACAGGCCCTCGCCTTTGGAGAGTGCGCCGAAGGTTGCCTGGGTTTCGTTTTCCCCTACACTGCCTGCTACGGGAGAGAACGTGACGCCGTCCCGGTTGTAACTCCAAAGGTATTGCGTGACGTCGGAATAACCGGCCAGCTTGATGCGGTAGGTGTTCCCTGTAATCACCGTGGACGGAAATTCTACGAATTGCAGTGTTTCCGGCAACTGACTAGCTACCCAGAGACGAACTTCTTTACTGTAAACACTGGAACGATAACTGCCGAGATCACTCCTTACAATTACGTAATAACGTTCGGAATCGCCGGATTCCGCATTGGTTATGGTACAGGTATTCCTGTTTGCGCCTGTGATGCGACTGTTTCCGCGATACCACTCATAACTCAGGTTGTCTCCTTCGGCCACGATCTCGAAAGTATAGCTTTCGCCGGCACAGACGACGGCGTCTTCCAGATCCTGAAGCAAACTTACATTGCTGGGGTCGATGGTAAAGAGTACGCCTGTCGTGAATGTCAAGTCGTAATTGCCGGTGAGGTCGTCGAGGTCGCCCTGCTCAATAAGGTATGTTCCCGGGTTTTCGCCCGCAACACGTGAGAGCGCTCCGTCAAGTTCATCGCCTGCTATCAATCCAGGATCGGCGTACGTGAGTTTCGGGTCGGAATGTCCGTAAATTTTGCCTTGGCCTGCCTTGGGAGTGATGGTGATAGGCTTTTTGTTCACCTCGAAGCTCACGTCGAATTCTTCGCTGATGCCGTTTCCGCCGGTAACAGTCACGGTGGCCTCGTGGGTTATAGCAGACAGGCCTGTATTCGGCCTGACTGTGAAACTGACTGGTTCGCCGGTCGCTAATGAAGGAAGCGGAGTACTCAATAGTTCGAACGATTCGGCACCTGCACCGTCCAAGGCCACAGTCAGTTCGCCCGTAGCGTTAGATCCGGTGTTAGTAATAGTAACGGTAAGCGCTGTTGGTGCATCAGTATAGCCGTAAGTTTCGGTCCCAAAATCGTGCAGGGCTGTTTGACTCAGAGTAATGTCATAAGACGGTATCACATCAGCTGTTGTGGTAGTGCCGGTGCTTGTCCTCGTGTAAAATCCTCCGTAAACATCGCCGTTTACCGTAAACGTTACTAATTCATCGCCAGTGCTTGCAGGCAAGTATAGATAGAGATTGCCACCGGCGTCGGTTTTTACGTCATTGATGCCGTAGAAACTGTCATCTCCGCCAACACTGCCCTCCGTGACGGGTGTGTCACGGTTGCTGGAGCCTACCGCAAAGATGCTGAGGTAAACCTCATCACCACTGCCGTTGGTGGGTTGACTCTGGATATTGCTGGCGGAAATACTACCGCCGCTGATGATGACGTCGCCGCCGTTACTGCCGCCGTAGCCGCCGCCGATGCCCGCGCCGCTGGCGCCGCCGTTTGCTGTAACCGTGCCGCCGCTGATGGCGACGGTGCCGCCGGAATTGCCGAGGCTGCCACCGATGCCCGCGCCGAAGTTGCCGCCGGTTGCTGTAACCGTACCGCCGCTGATGGCGACGATGGCGCCGTTGCCGCCGATGCCCGCGCCGCCGGTGCCTCCGATTGCCGTAACTGTGCCGCCGTTGATGGTGACGTTGCCGCCGGTGCCGGGACCGATACCGGCACCGATGCCCGTGCCACCGGTGCCGCCGGTTGCCGTTAATTCGCCGGTGGGCGTTCCGGTGATTGTGAGGCTTGCGCCGCCGGGTACCGCCAGACCGGCCTTACCTGTTCCGCTTTTCAGGGCATTGGTTCCCGAAAGCGTCAGGGCGACCGTAGCGCCGCTCGCGATGGAGAAAGCGCAAGCATTGCTTGTACCGCTCACATCTATAGCGACGTCTTGGATTGTAATATTCGCCGTCACGCCGGTGTTTACCACAATGCGATTGGTGGTTGTACCGCTACCGGTAATGATATAATCACCGTCGGCCGTAATAGTAAGTGTAGGGCTGTTCCAGGTATAGCCGGTACCGTCGCTGCTTACGGTACTGATGTTGATGTTTTCGGCAGCGAATACGCCTACGCTGCATAGCAGCGCCAAAAGGGTGTAAATCAGTGTTTTCATTGTTTTCATTGTTTATTGTTCATTGTTCATTATTCATAATGCCGGAGTCGGCTACGCCCAGGATGTCCACCGTTACCGTCGAAATATAAAAAACCGGCACTCCGACTTTCGGAATGACGGCCATAAAGGAAAATGAATGAAAGGTACAGGGTACAAAAAAGCCGGACTAAACTCAATGAATTCAGTCGGGCTATGTTGTTGTGTATTAAGAAATTTCTTTGTAGATTAACGCGCGCGAGCTGCGGTAAGTCTCTCTCTCTCTCTCTCTCTCTCTCTAATACAAACGACGAATCATGCAAATTTAAATCGTTAAACAACGTTAAACCTGCGGGAAAAGATGTGTCGGTATTCCTGGTCGAGAAAGACGGTTGCATAAAGTGTCTAAATATTTGTTTATTCGCTTGTTGTATGCGCAAAGATAGATATTATATTTAGATTTGCAAGGGAAAGGCAGAAAAAAAAGACCGCCTTGCCATTATACTGCAACAAATACACTCCTGTTCCGCTTTTCAGGACATTGGTTCCCGAAAGCGTCAGGTAGACCGTAGCGCCGCTGTGCCTGCGCTGCACAGCAGCGCCAAAAGGGTGTAAATCAGAGTTCCATCAACTCAGCAGACGGAGTTCCATCGACTCTGCAGGCGGAGTTCCATCCACAAAAACCCGGCATCCCGACTTTCGAAATGACGGACATGAAGGAAAATGCGTGAAAGGCGCAGGGTGTGCGAACCCGTTACCTTACGGTCTTACCATCTTACCATCTTACGGTCTTCTCTTCCGGTCTTCTCTTTTGACAGTCTTCAAACCTTTTATGTCAATTATTGAACCTCAAATAGCCCGATTTCTTATAATATTGAGCCCGGAAATAATAGAGAATTATAATAAACTAATATACAGAAAATATGAAACGAATACTGATAGCTTTGTTGATTATTGGAGTTCACATGTCGTGTGCCGGTTCCGAAAGAACAGGACAAGCTCCAGCCGGTGAAAAAATAGTTGTCGCCTACGTTATTTCGTGGGAAGACTATATGCCCGATCCGAATGTGGTTACCCATATCAATTATGCATTCGGACATGTCAATGACAGTTTCGACGGGGTGCGTATCGATAATCCGGAACGGCTGAAAAAGATAGTCGCTTTGAAGCAAGACGCTCCCCGGTTGAAAGTTCTGGTATCAATTGGCGGCTGGGGAAGCGGACGATTCAGCGAAATGGCGGCAGATGAAACCCTGCGTAAACGTTTCGCAAATGATTGCCGGCGTATAGTGGATGAATTTGGTCTTGACGGGATCGATATCGACTGGGAATATCCCACGCAGGACATGGCCAAAATATCAGCTTCACCCGATGATACGGGAAATTATACCTTGCTGATGCGCGATATTCGCGAAGCTATTGGGAAAAATAAGCTGCTGACACAGGCTACCGTAGCCAGCGCCGAATATATGGATCATAAAGCCCTGGATCAGTACCTGGATTTTACTAATATCATGGCTTACGATATGGGAAACCCGCCTTTTCATCATTCCGCTCTCTATCGTTCCGACAAAGTGGGAAGCCGTTCTGCCGACGAAGCCGTGAAAGCCCATTTAGCCGCAGGCATACCCAAACACAAATTGGTTATGGGAATGCCTTTATACGGACGTGCAAACAGAGGATTCAAACGTCCGGAAGATCTGACTAAAGCACATGAAATGGAGGGTTATACAGCCCATTGGGATGAGGAAGCTTTGGTGCCTTATCTGACGGACGCAAACGGCGACATGGTCTATTGTTATGAAAATCCAAGGTCGCTCGCTCTCAAATGCAAATACATTACAGATCAGGATTTACTGGGAGGAATGTATTGGGAATATGGAGGAGATAATGAAAATGGCGACCTGACCCGTTTGATATACGAGAATATCATGAAGAAAAAAGAACCCGTCAGGCTGGCATTCATATCCGGAATGGATTCCGTGTTTGACGCCGCGCTGTATGCTCCCCTTTTGGATGATTTTAAAGAAATTGTATGGAAAGCGTATACAACAGAAGAATCATTGGAATTATTCAAACCGGAAAACAAAGGCCAATACGATGTGATTGTATTTTATGCAATATGTCTGGAAGAGATCCCGGAGTCTGCCAAACAGAATATTGCAAAGGTGATCCGTGAAGGGAAGCCGGCTTTTATCCTGCACGACGGTTTACTTACGTACAATACCTGGCCTGAATTTGCCAAAATAGCCGGTATGAAGTATTTTATGAGTGCACAAACTGTTGACGGCGTGAAATTTGGAGTATCCAGATACAAACACAATCAGGACATTCCCGTCACGGTAGCAGACAAAAGCCATTTCATTACGCAGGGAATGGATGAACAATTTGTTCTACATGACGAAATATACAACGCATTATGGCAATCACCCGATCTCCACGTGTTGTGGACAAGCAGTCATCCGGAAAGCACGCGGGATGTGATGTACACTCATTCATACGGAAAAGGTAAAATAGTGGGCATCGTCATGGGGCATGGCCCCGGCATATTTCACGATAAGAACTTTAAATTGGCCTTCCAACAGAGCGTACTTTGGCTGGCTCAATAAAAAGGCAATAAAATACCCCCGTAGAAATGAAATACTAATACTGATACTGACATGAAAACTAAACTGATCATCCTGTTTATCGCTGCATGCCTGTGCCGGACGGCAGACGCCCAGATACGATTGACGCAAGACCCTGAACTGGAAAAGGCGCTTGTCGGTACCGGATTGATTCACAGCCCTCTCCCGCTTGACGTTTCCAAATCGTTTGAAGCAAACGGACTTCAAAAGAAAGTCCTCTACAGCGAGCCTTTAAGCCGAAAGAAAGGCGTCGACGGATGGAGTCACGGCGGTTTGGGAACCCTGAGCTTTTCCGACGAGAGATCCGTTTCCGGACAGGGGAGCCTGAAGATGGCGTTTCCGACGATTACCGGGAAAAGGGCGCAGGGACATTCCTCCGACCCTGATTATGCAACATACGGAAACAGCCGGATAAGCTTCGACGTAAATGGCGCCAACTGGGAAAAATACAACAGAATTGCGTTTTATATTTATCCGGATTGCGACGGAGCCCGTGTTGTAAACCTGAACCTTTCATTTGAAAACTCGGCTTCCCATCTGATCAATCTCGTAAACAGGCAATGGAATCAATGTTTCCTCAGTATAGACGAGTTTCAACGGGATAATGTAAAACAAATCAGTTTCAGTTGCAGTATCAAAGGAAAAGACCGGACAACGGGAGATGAATCTGTCTTTTATATCGATAAAATTGAATTGCAACAAATAGAAGATCCCGAACCGGTGAGCGGATGGAAGCCCGGAAGAAACAAGATTATTTATCCGACAACCGGGTATATGACCTCCGGAACTAAATCTGCCATAATCACAGTCGACGGAAGCGCGGACGGAACTCCATTCGATCTCCTCGAAGCCGCAACAGCCACAACGGTGTATTCGGACAAGCTGACGACGACTTCTACAACCCTGGGCGATTTCTATCTGGCGGATTTTACTCCTTATAATAAGTCCGGTGAATATAAGTTGAAGGTAGGATCTGTTGAAACTCCCTGTTTTATCATCGGCGACAATATATGGGAAAATTCTTTGTGGAGAACGCTCAATTTCATCTTCTGTCAACGTTGCGGGTATCCCGTTCCCGGCATACATGGAACCTGTCATACAGACCTTCATTCAAAGCATGACGGGAAAACGATCTCGTATGCCGGAGGCTGGCATGACGCCGGTGATTTGTCTCAACAAACGCTTCAGACCGGAGACGTTACTTTTGCTTTACTCGAAGCCTATAATAAATTGAAAGATAAGAATGGCCTCCTTGCCGCCCGTTTGCTGGAAGAAGCAGAATGGGGCTTGGAGTTTATACTGAAAAATCGCTATGGCGACGGCTATCGTGCGAGTAGTGTGGGACTTTTGATCTGGCTGGATAATGTTTTGGGAACTCAGGATGATATATCAAGTGTGAGGGTACAGAACCTGTCGTTCGATAATTTCCTGTACTCGGCCTATGAAGCGTATGCTGCAATGTCGATGGAGCGTGACCCGGCAATGCAGGAGTATCTGCGTAAGATTGCACGAGACGATTTCGATTTTGCCATGAAAAGGCACAAGGAAACCGGATACGGAGAATTTATCCACCTGTATGAACACAGCTACAATACCTCCGAAAGTCAGTATATGGCGACTATTTCCTGGGCTGCCGGTATGCTTTATAAGTTGACAAAGGATCCGTATTATGCCCGGATTGCAGCCGAAACCATCCGTTTTACGCTGGATTGTCAACGAAAAGAACCCCTGAATGACAGAGACGGGACGAAAGGGTTTTTCTATCGTGACAAATCCCGGAAATCAATCGTGCATTATATTCATCAATCAAGGGAGCAGGTCTACATGCAGGCGATGACTTTGCTTTGCGAAACTCAGCCTGAACATCCGGATTACGGTAAATGGGCGGAATCTATCCGCTTGTACGGCGATTATCTGAAAAGCCTGATGAAATATACAGCGCCTTACGGTATGATCGCCAGTGGCGTTTACCATATTGATGAGCATCAGGATTCCGTTGCGTTTTATCATTTACATTTGTTTCCGCCGTCCAACGCCAAAGAGCAGTATGTGGAACAGGTCAAAAAAGGGGTGCAACTGGATAATGAGCACTTTATAAAACGTTTCCCGGTCTGGTTCAGCATCTTCAATGGGAACACAGCGGTGCACTTGTCTATGGGGAAAGCTGCGGCTATCTGCGGGAACTTTCTTAAGGATGAAGAATTACTGCATATCGGACGGGAACAAATGTATTGGACTGTGGGTAAAAATCCGTTCGGACAATCCCTGATTTATGGCGAAGGTTACAACTACCCTCAAATGGACAGTTTTTCTTCCGGTGAAATGGTTGGCGAAATGCCGGTCGGCATCCGGAGTTTAGGCAATGAGGATGTTCCTTACTGGCCACAAACCAATAACGCCTGCTATAAAGAAGTCTGGGTTACTTCTGCCGGCAAATGGTTGTCGTTGATGGCGGAGTGAGAAAGCCTTCTATTTGTTCTTCTTTGCTTTGTATGCCTTCTTTGGCGGCCTTTTCCAGGGCTTCCCTGCGTTGGCGGCGTAAATACTCCAATTGATGATTCCCCGTCATGACGAGGGCGGGAGGAGTGTCGCCGAATTCGGATTTGAACTTGTCCAGCAGGACAGCCATTTCTTTGGCTTTTGAAGGATTCTTCTTAAAGAGGTTGATTCTTTCTGCCGGGTCGTTCTTCAGGTTAAACAATAAGGTGTCGTGTCCTGCTGTTGTCGTTCGCCAGAAATTACCTTTTATCTCTTCCTGGGGTAGCGAGATTTTCCAATCGCCGGCCCGTAATCCGGTAATGTCTTTATTGTTTCTGAAATAAGCGTAGACATTACCGGCGCGTTTCCCGTTTTTCAGCAACAGATCCGACAGGTCATAGCCGTCCAGGCGGATATTGCCGGGAATACCGGCATTACACAGGTGTGCAATGGTTGGATACCAGTCCATTGTCGTAACAATATCGTTTCTTTCTGCCGGAGCGATTTTCCCTTTCCAATAGGCAATGCCCGGTATCCTGACTCCGCCTTCGTAGCTTGTTGCCTTTCCTTCCCTGAAGGGAAACGCCTCGCCGCCCAGAGGGCCTTCCTGTAACCAGGGGCCATTATCGCTGGTGAAAATGATAAGCGTATTTTCCAGTATCTGTTGTTTTTCCAGTTCTTTGACAATTTCGCCTACGCTCCAATCTATTTCCAGCACGGCGTCGCCGTATATTCCCGCTTTCGATTTGCCTCTGAATTCTTCAGAACAAAAAATGGGAACATGCATCATGTTGTGCGCCAGATAGAGAAAGAAAGGCTGTTCTTTATGACGTGAAATAAAGTCTTTTGCTTCAGCCGTGTATGTTTGGGTCATTTGCGACTGGTCTACATGAAATTCTTCTACTTCATTGCCTCGTAAATAAACCTGCGCACTCATATCATTGCTGTAAGGGATACCGAAATATTCATCGAAACCGTTCTGGAGCGGTAAAAACTTATCCCTGCTGCCGAGATGCCATTTACCTATGATCCCGGTAGCATATCCCGCCGGCTTCAGCAATTCGGAAAGCAACAGTTCTTCTTGCGGAATTCCGGTGTAACTGTCGGGATGAAAAACGCCCTGAATCCCCATCCGTACGGGGTAACGCCCTGTAAGCAACGCGGCGCGGGAAGGACTGGAGACAGGAGAGGCTGAGTAAGCGTCTGTAAATCGGACTCCTTCTTGTGCCAGGCGGTCGATATTCGGCGTAGCCCATTTCTTTTGGCCATAGCAACTGATGTCGGAATATCCCATGTCGTCGAGGTAGATAATTACGACATTGGGATGTTCCTGGGCTTTTATGTGGCCTCCCGTTAAAGAGAACAGGGAGGCCGTAATCAACATGTTTTGTGCTTTCATTGGAAACGGATTAATATTCGGGGTTTTGAGTGAGTAAATCGTTAGCGTCCAAAATAGCTTTCTGTATCGGGAATTTTCGTTTTTCATAGATGTGAAAAATCGTGTCGTCAACCAACATCTGAGCAGATTGGGCATCCTTGAGATATGCAAATGCTATGTTGCAGAGTAAGGCATAGTGGCGATCATAGAGGTGTTTATATGCCCGGTTATCGCCATCTTTCAGGCCTTGTGTAATTTGTTGTCCATTGCGGTTCATATATATAGTCGGGGGTGTTTTCATGATTTAAGTGTAATCCAATATGTTGAAATATAGGACAAAATTAGTAAAAATATGTGGTACTGTAAATGGAAAGTTATTAAATTTGCGGTTTATGAAAACATCAAAAAAAATTGAATTGAAAAATACAATTGTCATGAATGTGTTTGGAATGGGAAATGTCAGGATTACAAAACTCATTTCTATTTCTTTGTTGC
>JAIRZF010000277.1 GCA_031267385.1 Dysgonamonadaceae bacterium
AAAAAGAAACTCACGTTTCACCTTTCCCGGCATACTTTCGCCACTTTGACGCTTACCAAAGGCGTTTCCATAGAAAGCGTAAGCAAAATGCTGGGACACAAGAGAATTGCGACCACACAGATTTACGCGAAGATTACGGACACTAAAGTCGGCAACGACATGGCGCTGTTTGCCGGCAAAATAAAGGATATGGGAACACAATTGACTGTAAACAATTTAAAATAAAAATAAGATGGACATGCAAGTTATTCAGCAGAAAATTTTTGAAATAAGAGGTTTTAGAGTGATGACCGATTTTCATCTGGCGGAACTGTATCAGGTGGAAACAAGAGTTTTAAATCAGGCGGTTAAACGCAACATAGAACGTTTTCCCGACGATTTCATGTTTCAACTCACACCAAATGAATGGGATAACATGTCATCACAATTTGTGATGACATCGCGAATAAAACGTCCCAAATCCGCCCTCCCGCTCGTATTTTCCGAGCACGGAGTGAGCATGTTGGCTAGCGTGTTAAGAAGCGACATTGCCGTTAAAGTAAGCATACGGATTATAAGGGCATTTATTGCCATGCGTCAAATGATTATCGGTTACGAAGAACTCCGGCAACGGATTGAACAGCTGGAAATAAGTACCGATGCGCAGTTTGCGGAAGTCTATCAGGCTTTAACCGAACTGCCGTCCAGAAGGGAAGCGGAAAACAAACCCCGCCGTCCGGTCGGTTTTTTACCTAATAATCAAAATAATGAGTAAAATGGAAACGGGCGACATTAAAATCATCATGGAAGAAGGCAAAGCGCCTTCGGTGGAAGCGCGGCTGATAAATGGCGACTTATGGATGCAGTCATGGCAGATGGCGCGGTTTTTCAACGTTTTCAACCAGAAGTGCGCCCGTACGGATATATAATAAATATCTCTTTGGCAAGAGATTAGGTTTGTGTTCTTTGAAATAATAGCCTATCATCACCCGACTTATCTGAAAGGGAAACCGGACAGGGAGCATAGCATGCCGGGAAAGCCATAAGTCAACTAACTGTCATATTGCGACTGAATGGCGAGATGAAACGATAGATACGAGGATAAAGTCTATACTGACTGAACGATAGTCTGAGTGGCCCCTTGAATAGTTATGGTGGAAAGGCAGAAATAAAACACCATACCGTAATACTCAAACTGATTTTTTGACGGTATTGAGCAAAAGAACTTATTACGGAACAATTGCAATAAGCATAAAAGGACGAAAGTCGTATTCGACAATCTATCATGCCAACAGTTATTATATATCTAAACGGGGATTACCTAACCCGGAATGCCGCAAGGCTATAAGGTTTTCAGACCTTTGAATATCCGGTATGGTAACGGAGCTTCCGTAGTAGTCCGAACAGGGGAAAGCCTTGTACATGGCGAAGGGGAGCAGTTAATATCATTAATACAATTAACGGAAAATGTGAGAGACATTATGAGAAGTCCTGAGAAAGTATTAAACAGTCTAACGGAGCATAGCAAAATTTCCGACTACAAGTACGAAAGGCTATACCGGATTCTGTTCAACGAAGAAATGTTTTATGTTGCCTGGCAAAACAAATATGCAAAACAGGGCAACATGACACCCGGAACCGACGGTAAAACCGCCGACCGGATGAGCATTCCCAGAATTGAACACCTGATTGAACGCCTCAAAGACGAGACGTATCAACCCCATCCGGCAAGGAGGGTATATATTCCGAAGAAGAACGGTAAACAACGTCCACTCGGGATTCCCTCATTTGAGGATAAACTAGTGCAAGAGGTTATTCGGATGATTCTCGAAGCCATTTATGAAGGACAGTTTGAAGATTCCTCACACGGTTTCAGGCCCAAAAGAAGCTGCCATACTGCACTATCATGTATTCATAAGACGTTTACCGGAACAACCTGGTTTATCGAAGGAGACATAAAGGGATTCTTTGACAATATCAACCACTCGGTTCTGATAAACGTACTGCAAGAGAGGATTTCGGACGAAAGGTTTATCCGGCTCATTCGCAAATTCTTAAATGCAGGATACATGGAAAAGTGGAAATTTCATAACACGTATAGCGGAACTCCGCAAGGTGATATTATCAGTCCAATACTGGCAAATATTTACCTTGACAAGTTTGATAAATACATGAATGAATATGCCCAAACTTTTGACAAAGGGGAACAGAGACGAAGAAGTTCGGATAGCACACGTCTTAAAACAAAGAAATATAGCTTGCAACGGAAACTCAAAGTAGAAACGGATGAAAATAGCAGGAAACAACTGATGGAGGAAATCCGGGCAGTAGGAAAAGAATGGCTTAAAATCCCATGTGGCGATGCAATGGATAAAAATTGGAGAAGATTAAAATACGTCAGGTATGCAGATGATTTCTTAGTTGGAGTAATCGGAAGTAAAGCGGACTGTACACAGATTAAAGCAGATATCGCACAATATATGAGCGAAAAACTTAAAATGGAACTCTCCGATGAAAAGACTTTGATAACTCAAGCACAGAAACCGGCAAAATTTCTTGGCTATGAAATCTTCATCCGCAAATCCAATGCAACAAAGCGGAACAAAAACGGAACTCCGACACGAGTGTTCAACAATAACATTGTTCTACATCTTAACAGTGAGGTACAGAAGAAAAAACTGATGGATTACGATGCTATAAAATTTGATTACAGCACAGGAACAGAAGTTTGGAAACCCAAAGCCCGCAGTTATATGAAGAATCGTGAAATGACTGACATTCTGATGCAATACAATGCAGAGATTCGAGGATTTTATAACTACTATTCGATTGCCCATAACAGTTCTGCCATAAACTCGTTCTACTATATCATGGAATACAGTATGTGCAAAACACTGGCTTGCAAACTGAAAAGCTCTGTTAGTAAAGTGCGCGCGAAGTACTGCAAAAACAAGCAGTTTGCCATACCTTACACAGACAGTCAGGGAAAAACAAAATACAGGGTATTCTATGATGAGGGATTCAAAAGAAAAACAGCATGGAAAAATGCCTCATGCGACAACATTCCAAACACAATGTTCACCAAATATCCAAGTCTGATTTCCAGACTAAAGGAAAGAACTTGTGAATTGTGTGGTACGGAGGGAGATACGACGATGTTTCAGGTTCGCATCCTTAAAACTCTGAAAGGAGAAAACGATTGGGAACGGAAAATGAAACGAATGAATCGAAAAAACCTGGCTGTTTGCGATGCCTGCGATGCAAAAATACATGGCAAGCATCGCATGGACTGATGATATTAATGGAGAGCCGGATACAGGGAGACTTGTACGTCCGGTTCGGGGGCGAGTACTCGGAAACCTGCCGCTGTGAAAGGCGGTAAGGCGCCGGGTGCTTAGCCTACAATAGAGATGAATTTACGGAGTATTTTCAAGTCCCGCCTTTTGTGGGAGGAGGATTGCTCACTGACTTACCGGTATGTGGACAAAGGAATTGAAAAACAGGCTGTTTATTACAACATGGAAGTGTTAATCTTTTTGAGTTACCGGATTAATTCACTGGAAGCAAAAATTTTCCGTGACTTTGTCCGTGAAGC
>JAIRZF010000019.1 GCA_031267385.1 Dysgonamonadaceae bacterium
TACCACACCATCGACCAGAATCAAAGGGTCGCTATTGTTAAACGATCCCGTACCGCGTACGCGTATAGATACGCTTTCATCGCCGGGAGTACCGCGTCCCTGTGTTATCTGGACTCCGGAAGCCGTTCCTGCCAGTGTCGAACTCAAGTTCATTACCGGACGGTTAGCGATTTCTTTGGCCCCGATAGTAGATACGGAACTGGTCATGCTACCTTTTTTCTGTGTACCATAAGCAACGACAACTACTTCATCAAGTAATTGGGAATCTTCTTCCATTGAAATATCAATAGTTGTACGTCCGTCTAATTTTACTTCCTGGTAGGCATAACCTAAATAACTGAATGTCAGAATAGCATCCTTATTTGGTGCGTTTATGGTGTAGCTGCCGTCAGCTCCTGTTGCCACACCGATCCCAGTGCCTTTGACTGCGACACTAACTCCAATAAGAGGTTCTGCCGTTGAGTTTTCCGTTACCACTCCTTTTACAGTTACTGCCTGCTGATGCGATTCATTTCCCTCGGCAAATGAATTCATCGGTGCAACTGAGAAAAGAAAGATGATACACATCAAAATGTAATAAAATCTAATTTTCATTGTTTCCATAAAGATCAATTTAAGAAATAAAATGGTTATAATTTACGTTGTTATTGTAATGTGAAAAACTTTTAAAATTAATGATGCAAAGATCAATAATATTAAAAATTGTTCAGGCTTATATTGTTTTATTATAGGGGGTTTATTGTTTTATATGCTTTTTTGATACCCTGATATGGACGATTTTATACCTTGTGAATCTCATGTCAATTTACTTTTGCACTTATGAATAAATGGCTTTAGTTTAATAATCCCATATCTTAAATTTATATAATTTTATGGAAAATAATTTTCGAAAAATCTTGATTATCTTGTTGTGCCTCAGTTCCGGATTGACTGTTTTTTCACAAAAAGGGAATACATCCAAAGGACAGGTTGACGACAGAGCTTATTGGGTAAACATGCTGTATGAACTTTCAGAACCGGTGCTCAGGAATATGAGTAAAGGGGAGTTGAAGAAAAATATGGTCATGGAATACAGTCCTACATGGGATGGCCGGAATAAAAATGTGGCGTATATGGAAGCTTTCGGCCGTTTAATAGCAGGAGTAGCGCCCTGGCTCAATCTTCAGGATGATGATACGCCTGAAGGTAAAAAACGGAAGCAAATGCGCGAATGGGCGTTGTCCGGTTATGCAAATGCCGTAAATCCGGACAATCCGGATTATCTGTTGTGGACAGGATCAAATCAGATACTGGTCGACGCCGCTTACATAGCAAATAGTTTTATCCGTGCGCCGAAAGCTTTATGGGAACCTCTGGATCCTGTGACTAAAGAACGCTACGTGAAAGAATTTAAAAATCTCCGGAAAATACGTCCTGCATACAATAACTGGTTGCTTTTCAGGGCGATGATAGAAGTGTTCCTGGCTTCAATAAATGAAGAATATGATGGTTATGTCCTCGATGTTGCCATTCGTAAAATAAATGAGTGGTATCTGGGCGACGGCTGGTATGCCGATGGGCCGGAATATTCCCTGGACTACTATAACGGATATGTGATGCATCCTATGTTCGTAGAAATATTAGAAGTTATGGAGAGTAAAAAGATATATAGCACCGTCAGGTTTGACCTTGCTCTCAGGAGAATGCAGCGGTACAATCAATTGATAGAACGGTTAATCTCCCCGGAAGCGGCTTTTCCCGCAGTAGGCCGGTCGATGACTTATCGTATGGGAGCTTTCCAGGCTTTGGCCTTGTCTGCATGGAAATACGGCTTACCTAAAACCATGACAAACGGTCAGGTGCGAAATGCCCTTACCTGTGTCATGAAAAGGATGTTTGCTGTAGAAGGTAATTTCAATGAAGGAGGATATTTACAGTTAGGGTTTGTAGGTCATCAGCCGGAACTGGCCGATTATTACACAAACAACGGCAGCTTATATATAACATCTCTGGTGTTTTTGCCGCTAGGATTACCCGCCGATCATCCGTTTTGGATCTCCCCTGCGGAAGAATGGACTTCTCAGAAAGCATGGAGCGGAAAACCATTCCTGAAAGATTATCATGAATCAATAAAACAATAATAATGAGAAAATTTCAAATCCTGTTTTTTTCACTTGCTCTGGTTTCATTAACAACAGCGTGCGAAAATGAAAAGACTGTTTTTATTAAAAAAAATGTAGCGTTTGTGACGGCGCAAACCGATAAAATGTTGACGTCCGTGGGAAAACCGGATGGTAAAAATTATCCCCGGACCATGAATGACGATGGAAGTCTTGCCGTTTCAAGTAAGTATGACTGGACTCCCGGATTTTTCCCGGGATCGTTATGGTATTTATATGAACTGACGGGAGATCATAAATGGAAAGACGTGGCGGAACAATGGACAAACTCTTTAGAATCGTTGAAAACATTTACGAAACATCATGATCTTGGGTTTATGATGTATTGCAGTTATGGAAATGCGCAACGTCTGGATCCGAAGCCCGGATCCGAAGCTATACTGGTTGAAAGTGCAAACTCTTTATCAACCCGTTTTTCCGAAAGTACGGGAGTCATTAAATCCTGGAATTACCGCAAAGCATGGAACGATACCGTGGAATGGTTTTATCCGGTAATCATCGACAATATGATGAATCTGGAAATGCTTTTCTATGCTTCCAAAGTAAGCGGCGATAAAAAATACTACGATATTGCGGTAAAACATTCCGAATCGACATTGAAGAATCATTTCAGAGACGATTTTACCACTTATCATGTTGTCAACTACGATACCATAACGGGAGAAGTTTTGAATAGAGCGACATGCCAGGGATTCAGCGATAATTCGATGTGGTCACGCGGACAGGCATGGGCAATCTATGGCTTTACAATGGTGTACCGGGAAACAAAAGATCCCCGGTTTTTGGATGCAGCCGTTAAAGCGACAGATATTTATCTGAAAGATTTACCGGAAGATTTGGTCCCTTTGTGGGATTTCAATGTAGGAGAACCCGGATATCAACCTGAAGAAAAGTCGTATGCCGTGCAATTTCAGGAAAAATGCAAGGATGCATCGGCTGCCGCTATCGTGTGTTCCGCATTGTTTGAACTTTCGGAATATGCCAACAAAGAAACGTACATTGACTGCGCTGTGAAAATGCTACATTCGCTGGCATCTCCGGCTTATAGAGCTCCGTTAGGCGAAAATGCGAATTTCTTATTGATGCATAGCGTGGGAAGTATCCCCCACCAGGCAGAAATAGAAAAGCCGTTGGTGTATGCCGATTATTATTTCCTGGAAGCCCTTGTCAGATATAAAAATCTAAAAAAATAATATTCCCGGTTACGTCTTAGGATGATCGGCATTTCTTCTCCTCCAATCCTGGGGTACTGTGTTGTAGAAAGATTTGAAACACTTCGTGAAGTATTTTGTCGATGAAAAGCCAAGCTCAAATGCTATCTCCGAGATATTCATTTGAAGCTTGGTATCCAAAAGATGGGCAGCTTCCTGCATTTTGAGATTCAGGGTTAACTCGTTTGGAGTGAAGCCTGTTATTTCTTTTATTTTCGTGTACAGTTTACTCCTTCCCATGCCGAGTTCCATTCCGAGTTTATTCATGTCAAATTCGGAACTGTTGAAATTTTTCTTTATGGTCATGATTACTTTGTCCATCAGTTCCTGATTTTGTTCAATGGCGCTGACGGGAGTGACTTCCTCTTTCATGTCCACGTATTTTTGGTAGAGGAGTCGCCTGTTTTTGATCAGGTTATTGCAATAAGTGATCAGGACTTTAATGTTGAATGGTTTTATGAAGTAAGCGTCAGCCCCGAACATGTATCCCTCCATCATTTCGTTGTCGGAACTTTGAGCTGTGAGGAGGACAACCGGAATATGAGACGTCAAAGCATTATTTTTCACCAGGTAACACACTTTTTTCCCGGATATGCCCGGCATCATTACATCGCACAGTATCAAATCGGGTTGTATCCCGGATACCATGTCCAATCCATCTTTCCCATTGAGTGTCGTGTGAACATTGTAATACGAACTGAACGATTCCGTAAGCATATCCAACAAAGGTTCGTTGTCGTCGATTATCAGGACAACAGGCTTCGTTTCATCTGTCCCGGTATTGTTGTCCGTGGTTTCCGGATACTGGTATTCAAAATCCGTCATCACTGTCCGAATTGCAGCAATATCTGTACCCGAATCTTTGTAGCTGAGTTCCTCTTTCGAAAAATGAGAAGTCCCGAGTTTGAGCGTTATTGTAAAGACACTTCCCTCATTCAACGTACTTTCTACCGATATTTCCCCCTTGTGCGCCGTTACAATTTCTTGTGTAAGAGCAAGACCGATACCGGTGCCTAAGGTCAATCCGGATGATCTGTACTCCAATTGATAAAACCATTCGAATATTTTATTCAAAGATTCAGGCGGGATCCCAATTCCATCGTCAATTATCCGGATGGAAACATCCGATTCCCGTAATTTGACCTGTAGCGTTATTTTTCCGTTTGGAGAGGTATATTTGAATGCATTTGAGAGCAGATTATAAATTGCTTTCTGCAGGTGCACCGGATCTATATACATATGGATCTCCTTTTCAGCATGTTCAAACCTGTATTTGATCTTACTCTTTGTTGCATAATCACGGAAAGAATCATAGATTTCTTCCAGGTAACTTATCAGTTCGACATGCTTTATATTCAATTTATAAAATCCCTGTTCCTGTTTTCTGAAATCCAACAGTTCCGAAACAAGGCTTAACAAGTGTTTCGTATTCTTGTGTGTTTTTATTAATTTATTGTGCACTTTCGGACTCAAATCATTTTGCATCAAAAGACTTTCCACCTGTCCCATAATAAGTGTGAGCGGAGTCCTGAATTCATGCGATACATTGGTAAAAAACCTGAGTTTAGTCCGGTTCAATTCTTCAATCCGTTCCTTATCTTTACGTTCAAATTCCAATGTGGTCTGCATTTTAGTACGCCATAACCAGAACCTGGAAATTCCGATAATGATAAGTACGATCAGAATGCCGTATACAATAAAAGCAATAGTTGTCAGATAAAATGGCGGTTTGACGTTTATTACAAGTGAATATACCGTTTGATTCCCGTTTACGGATTTTTGTGTTTCCCTGATGAGCAAAGTATAGGCGCCGATATTTAAGTTCGTATACGAAATTATTTTTGTTTTTGTTGGGATCCAATCACGGTCGAATCCTTCCAGTTTATACTCGTAATTATGAGTTTTTGTTTGTAAATAGTTTGATGATGCGAACTTTACGGTAATGTTTTTTTGACTGTATTTCAAGTTTATCCGGGAGCAAAGGGGTAAAGTTTCTTTTAAAATATCGAACTTGTCGTTGGGATATACCTGTTCATTGTTGACAAATAATTTATCAAAATAGAGCGTGTAGGGTTTATTGATTTTATACAGGTCGTTCTCTCCGAAAGAAACCAAACCGTTGATTCCTCCGATGAAAATCTCGCCATTATTTGTGATGTAAGAGCTGTTTCCAACATTGAACCCCACAATTGGAAATCCGGGAGAGGAGCTGAATGTATATTCATCCGGTTTTTTAGAATTAAAAAATGAAAAACTTTTATTATGTAATAAAATTAATTTCCCGGATGGAGCTTCCGATATATGGTAACAATAATTACTCTCCAAGTTATTTTTTTCTCTTGTATAATTGTCAAAATCTTCTGAAACGGGATCATATCTGAAAATTCCGGCGCCCGCCGATGCAAAAAAGAGTTCACCCTTGCCGGTTTCAAATATATTGTTGATGTCTAAACGGCAGATAGAACGCTCATTCGCTTCATCATACAAAAAAGTCTTTATTTCTCCGGATTTCAGATCAATAGATCGAACTCCATTTGAAATGGGAACCCACAACCGGCTTTTACTGTCGATGAGAAAAGTATTCACTTTTATTCCGGATGAAGCGGCTATAATATTCGGATCCTTGCTCACCGGGTAAAACCGTTCGGTATCCAGATCCATTTTCACCAAACCTGATTGAGTCATTAAATAAAGAACATGCTCATGAAATTGCATCTTATTAATAGTCCTGTTCGGCAGAGCTCCCGGTGTACCGTCATTTTTATGGATATGGATAGACTTTGTTTTTAAGTTCAGGACAGCCAATCCGACATTATGGATTGCGACATAAAGAAAGTCTTTTTCCGCATTATACCATATTGATTTCTGATTGAAACTTGTTGCAGGAGGAGTCGAATTTGAAGGATGATGAAATGAATAACGGCTGAAGCGTCGTTTTTTCATATTCAAGCAATTCAAGGTCCCCCCTTCGGTGCAAATCCATAAATTACCGTGTTTATCTTCCGTCATTTCGCCGACATAAGGAAAACTCAGGTGTTCGAGATTTGTAGAATTTGCTTCATAGAAAGTAAATATATCGGATTCGGGATTAAAATAATTTATTCCTCCGAAATAGGTTCCCGCCCATATTGTTCCCTGTTCGTCTTTGTATAAAGAAAAAACAGAAGAATGGCTCAAGGTGTGCGATATATTATCGTCATTCACATACCGGCTCCATTTCCCGGTCTTCGGATCGAAGACATTCAATCCATAGAAAGTGGCGATCCACATTTTCCCGGAATTATCTTCGACAAAACTCCTGATCTGATCGTTAGATAGAGAATTCATGTCATCCTGGTGCCGGTAGTTGACGATGTTGCCCTGGATGTCGATTACAAATACCCCATTGTTAAAAGTCCCGACCCAGATATTATCGCTTTTATCCTGATAGATACAGTCAATGCGGATTTTAGATGTGACGTTTTTTTGTTCCCGGAGATTTTTTCCCGATATGGAAAACAATCCGGAATTACTCCCGATCCAAATGCTTCCATCTTTTGCGGGAAACATACAAGATATACCGGTTATATTTTTATCTAAAATCACATATTCTTTCAGTTGTTTTGTTTGTTCGTCATATTGCATTACTTTGTTGTCGATGATGGCCCATAAGGTATCATGTTCATATGCGATAGCGCGTACTCCTCCCTGATGGACGATTTCAAAGTGTTGTGTATATGTATCGTAACGGATCAAATCCTGTCCGCTTTGTAAGTAGATTGCCCCGGCTTTGTTGCCGGACATTTTATAGATGGTGTTTTGCGTCAGTCCTTTCGCATGCTGTTCCGGCCTGAAAACTTCCATTTCCATCCCATTGTACCGGTTAAGTCCTTCCATAGAACCAAACCACATGGCGCCGAATTCGTCCTGATAAATAGAAAGTATGTTTACCTGGGATAATCCGTCTTTTGCTCCCAAATGATAAAAATAAATATCATCGGCGGCATTGACAGGTATACATCGCAAGAAGATTAACAAAAATAATAATCTTCTGATGCCATTACTATACATAGTACATCCAAGTAATTGTGTAATTCTCATGAAATTTTGTGTCCTTCTAAAAAAATGCACATGCAGGGTTTCTTTTTAGCACAAAGCGTTCGACAAAAATACGATAAATTTAGGATAAATCCGCATTTCTTTGTTTCTTTGTATTTGTTTTACCTTTATCATCTTATCAAGAACAAATATGAAAGCAAATGGTTTTATTTATCTGATTGTCGCCCTGTTGGTGTATGCTTGTACGAATAGTTCCCATGAATTTAATAACAAATCGATTCCCATGATTGAAATGGATCATAACATTGTAAATCAAACTCTTGATTCGCTGAAACTTCGTTATAATAATCCGGATGTGCAACGAGTAGAAAAGAGTATCGGGCAGATGGCTGCACTGTGGACTGATAAAGACGGAAGCGCTCCTGAGTTTATTTCTTTTTGTCTGGAAAATTATACTAATGATGAAAAAGAACGTGAAGCCTTGTTCAAAAGCATTTCCGATAAATTTGAATTGATTACGGGATCTTTTCATAAGATCGACGTCGGTTTGAAAGAGCCTTTGCATATGGCCGGAAATGAGCCGGATGCAATAGACATGGAAATGGGAGGGTATGATGTAAGCGCTCATTTTAAAGATGATATGTTTTCCAATAAATTGGCTTTTACGGTAATTTTGAATTTCCCTGCTTATAATCTTCAGGAAAAACAGCAGTTTGGTACAGGCTGGACGGATTTACAGTGGGCTTACGCCCGTTTGGGAGATTGGTTTTCCTCTCGTATCCCGGCTGACATTCAACAATCGGTTTCAAACACGTTGACGACAGCCGATAATTATATTTCCGGTTACAATATCGTTGTAGGATCGTTGCTTAATGATGCAGGTGAAACTTTATTTCCCGAAGGACAGACTTTAATATCTCATTGGGGATTGCGGGATGAATTGAAATCAAATTATGCGGATAAGACTAACGGATTGGAAAAACAAAGAATGATCTATACCGTAATGAAGCGGATCATCACTCAGGAAATTCCGGAAAGAGTTATTGACAAAGGAAATGTACAATGGAACCCGGTTACGAATAAAGTATTTGAAAATGGAAAAGAGATACAAGCCACACCGGAACCCGACACTCGTTACCGGATCTTTCTTAATAACTTCCTTGCGTTGAAGAAAGCAGATATTTATAATCCTTCCGAACCGACCTATATTCAGCGGGCTTTTGATGGTGATATGGGATTTTCGAAAGAAGAAGTGCGGGATATGTTTACGCGGTTCATTTCTTCAGAACAGATCAAGCAAGTCGCAGGACTGGTCAAAAAGAGGCTGGGACGCGATCTGGAACCTTTTGATATTTGGTACGACGGGTTCAAATCCCGGAGTTCTATTTCGGAAGATGATTTGACGGCAAAAACCCGTAAACAATATCCGGGTGCGAAAGATTTTGAACGGGATTTGCCCGGTATTATGATGAAATTGGGATTTTCTCCGTCGGAAGCGCAAGGTATTTGCGACAAAGTGCAGGTCGATGCATCCCGTGGCGCCGGTCATGCCTGGGGAGCCGTGATGAAAGGAGATAAAGCCCGCCTGAGAACCCGCATCCCGGAAGCAGGGATGGATTATAAAGGTTATAACATTGCCATGCACGAATTCGGACATAATGTTGAACAGACAATCAGCCTCTATGACGTCGATTATTATATGATGAATGGCGTTCCCAATACCGCATTTACTGAAGCCTTGGCTTTTATTTTTCAGAAGCGGGACCTGAGTGTTTTAGGAATTAAAGAAAATAATCCGCAGAAAGACCTGCTGACTACCCTTGATATTTTCTGGGGTTGTTATGAAATAATGGGAGTCTCTCTTGTCGATATGGCTGCATGGGAATGGTTGTATGAGCATCCGGATGCAACCCCCGCTCAATTGAAAGAAAATGTGATACGGATTGCCATGGACATCTGGAATACTTATTATGCACCCGTTTTGGGAGAAAAAGATTCTCCTGTACTGGCTGTTTATTCCCATATGATAGACAATCCGTTATATCTTGCAAATTATCCGATGGGTCACCTGATTGAATTTCAATTAGAAGAACACCTGAAAGGAAAGTCCCTGGCGACTGAAGTCTTGCGAATTTACCGCATGGGGCGTTTAGCGCCTCAAATCTGGATGAAAAACGCTACCGGCCGGGAGTTAAGCATTGATCCTATGCTGCAAGCGGCGAAAAGTGCGGCGGAAAACCTGGAATGATTCGGTTTGGATTTTTATATGAAAAGCGCAATTTTCGGTTTGGATTTTTGATTATTATCGTTACCTTTGCCGTAGATCACGAAAAAATGTTCCAGTGAAAAAATATTTCAAAAGACATATTGATAGCTATTTATCCGATTGGAAAACAAGCGCAAATAGAAAGCCATTGCTTGTCAGGGGCGCCCGGCAAGTCGGGAAATCTTCTGCTATATGCCACTTGGGCGAAAGTTTCAAGTATTTTATTGAAGTAAATCTTGAAAAACAGCAAAACATAAAACTTCTTTTTGGCGATAATCTGGATGTAAAAACGTTGTGCAGCCAGATAAGCGTCGTTTACCATACTCCCATTATTGCAGGCGAAACGCTTCTGTTCCTTGACGAAATTCAGGAATCCGAACGGGCGATTGCTTCCCTGCGTTACTTCTACGAGGATTTTCCTGAACTTCACGTAGTAGCAGCAGGTTCCCTTTTGGAATTTGCCCTGAAAGAATTGCCTTCATTCGGAGTCGGGAGGATCCGTTCCCTTTACATGTATCCTTTTTCGTTCGATGAATTTTTGACAGCGCAGGGTTTGGAAATGCAGGTGGAATACAAGAAGCGGCAAGCCGATCCCAAACGTCCTTTGCCGGAACCATTGCACAGGGAAATGGTGGCGCAACTTCGTTCCTTTTATTTGGTCGGAGGAATGCCCGAAGCCGTCCGCGTATGGGTAGAGAGTGCTGATTACATGCAGTGCGCCACCGTACATAACGATATTTTAGACACCTATCAGGATGATTTCGGCAAATACAAAGCGCGCATCTCTCCGATAATCCTGTCCAATACAATGAAGTCGGTGGTCTTGCAAGCCGGCAATAAATTTGTATATTCCGAAGTTGGCAACGACTTACATACCGCCGCAATAAAGGAAGCGCTGGATTTGCTCACGCTGGCGGGATTGATTATTCCCGTTACCCATTCGGCAGCCAACGGTATTCCGCTGGGAGCAGAAATCAATTCCAAATACCGGAAGTTCCTTTCCCTCGATGCAGGACTTATGCAATCGCTGCTGGGAACGCAACCCACCGATATACTTTTTGCAGATGAAACCGCGTTTGTCAATAAGGGTGGATTGTCCGAAATGGTTGCCGGACTGGAACTGATAAAGTACGAAAACTACCTCAAAAAAGTCGAATTATACTATTGGCAGCGAATGGATCGCAATGCACAGGCAGAAGTGGACTATGTAATCAGCCGGAACGGGAAAATTTTACCTGTGGAAGTAAAAGCCAATAAATCCGGTTCGATGCAAAGCATGTATAAGTTTATAGAACTCAAGGACTGCGAGTACGGGGTTCGCGTCAGTCTTGAGCCATTCACCGAATATGGGAAAGTAAAAGTCGTTCCGCTATATGCCCTGTCTAATTTAACCCACATTGCAGCCGATCAGGTTAAAAAAAACTGAAAATCAGGAGGGCATCCTCATCAATAATCAATCGGAAAAACGATTTGCACTTTAGTGCGAAAGGCAAAATCAATCGGAAAAATGATTCTATCTTAAGTTAGAAAGGCAAAATCAGTTAGAAAAACGTTTCTATCTTAAGTTAGAAAGGCAAAATCAATCGGAAAAATGATTCTATCTTAAGTTAGAAAGGCAAAACCAATCGGAAAAATGCTTTGCACTTTAGTGCGAAAGGCAAAACATGCACGGCACACAGGAAAAAATCGCATGGGGAACTTGATCACCATGCGATTTTTATTTACCAAATAACCTTTGATCGTGTTTCAATCTACTTTTTTGTAACCGTCAGCACAGCGCTATTGATGCCACCCGACAAATCCACAACGAACTCGTAGGCAGCGCCGCTTTCCAGCGTAACTCCCGGTTGAAGGTTAAGGTTACCCGGATCAGCGCCATTGCTACCATTCCCCAGTAATATGAGATCGCTTGAGGTAGATATCTTATCGTTTGTGAACTCATCGCCCCAACCTTTCTGGTGAAAGAACTTGAAATTGATAGCATCGGTATTTATCTGGCTACCGGCAGTTAAAGTAATGCGATATTTCTTATTGCCTATCGGAGCCATGCAAAGCGCCTTGCTTTCAGTCCAGTTTATACCGTTGACATTCGAGGGCTTCCCTATTCCACCGTCGCCAATGACCCAAATAGCGCCTGTACCGTCAGCGTTCAGTCTAGCCGGCTCGCCATTCGATAATACTTCAACAATGAAATGCTTGTAGGTTTTATCTGCATTGATTCTATAATTACCGTCCATCGCCTGAAAGGTAAACTTGTTGTCTGTTCCGTCAACTCTGACAAGGAAATCGGGGTCTATCCACCAGTCGGCAATATCGTCGATGCCGTCAAACGTTACCGTTTGTCCCTGCGCGAGGTTGAGATCGACAGGATATGTTGAAGAACTGGATCCTTTACGCTGAAACACCCAGAAAAGTGCATTATCCCATGCTCCCGTACCGTCGGGAGCGTAGGCTAATACGATACGGTCGGGCGTAAATTCCAGTATGTCGTAAGTATACACATTATGTTGTTCAGCCCACGGCCATCTACCGCACAGCACGGTTACGTCCTGGGTTATCAGTTGACCGATAGCCCATATTGCGCCGGCTCCATCTGTCTTGGTTTTCGTCATGTCGACCGTATACTGTCCTTCTTCGACAGTGCCGTCACTGCGTTTTTTCGTCAGGAAAGGACCGGAAAAGACCATGCCGGCCTCTGCCGTACCTTCGCCCGGGACTTCGCCCCACTGATCCAATTCATCACCTGTCGTTACTTGCCACCAGTCCGGCGTTTTACTGCCTAAATATCCTCCGCTTCCCCACACGGCTCCCGAAGCCCATACCCATTCTCCCTCGAACGGGCCTTTTTCTCCAAGCGCCACGGCAATAAGTTCAAGTTCGGGAAGCAACACTTCTTTAGCGCCGCACGTAACCAATCGTATCCGCGTCAAACCACTCTTGATGCCGGCAGGCACTCTTAACCTTAATATATTTGTTGATTTGCGGATAAAATCTATAGCAGCTACTGTAACATCGCCTTCTGTGCCTGGAAAAATCGCTTTTTCAAAAAACTCCATATCGGCTCCTGTTATGATCAGTTCGCTACCGATCCCCGCTTGGTCACCAGGAGCTAATGTTGCCACTGACGGACTCCCTACGGTAATGGGAATACGCGCCGTAACCGATCGGTTCCCCGCCTGTACGGTCAATTCTCCGCCTTCCGGTGAAATACCGGCCGGGGCGATTACACGGATATCGTTGGGGGTGATCATCTTGATGGTCGTCACATTTACGCCACCGGGAAACACAACGGAAGTCACTTCGTCGAGGCCGGTACCGGTAATCATCACTTCCTGCCCTTCAATAATTTTCGTCGGGCTGAATACTTTGATGGAAAGTCCTTCGGACGTTGCATCGTCTTTGCTGTCTTCGCATGAACTTACAGCCACTCCTGCTAAAAAGGCGAAGAAGACAGCTATGAGGTATATAAAACTATTTTTTTTCATACATATCTTTGATTACATTAATTCCATCCGGGGTTTTGCCCCAACTGTTTGTTTTTCTGAATTTCTGACTGTGGGATAGGATACAGGTTATATTTGTCATCCCATTGACGAGTTTTGGTCTTTCTGTTCAAGATCACTTCATCGTCGACTAATTGCAAATCCGCAATGTTGATCGTTGTGAAGAAATCTTTCCCTTTCTTCCATCTGCGGATATCCCAGAAACGATGGTCTTCAAAGGCCAGTTCAACCATTCGTTCGCGCATGTAGCGTTCTTCAAAGCCGGCGCTTCCCGAAAATTCGGGCATCATGATGTCCGGGCGGTTACGAAGCACATTAATGGCTTCATTGGCCGACATTCCGAATTCGCCTTTGGCATCGGCATCACCATAATAATTATACATGGCTTCGGCATAGTTCAGATAAACTTCTGCCAGGCGCATCACGATCCAGGTGTGGCGGCGGGTGGTTGGATTGTTAAAGGTGGTGACGCAGTTTCCATCGACATACTTCCTCAGGTAGTAACCTGTAGGTGTAGCCCCGTATTTGGGCGAACCGTTGAATCCGCCGGCGTAGCTCTGAATAGTGATTTGCTGAACACTATTGGTAGGCCATCGGTCGCCGTTTTTCACTATGGTAAGCGCAAATCGCGGGTCTAAGCCATCGTAGGGATTTTCCCGGGTGATATTCACCCCTCCGGGATACCTTTCTTTAAAGGTTTCTCCGTTATCGGCATATTCGTAGGCATCCACCAGGGATTGCGTAGGACAATTACCTGAATTTCCATTCTCTATTCCTACCGGATAGTTGGCTTTTTCAAATTCATTGTCTGCAGTCCGGCCAAGTCCCATGATAAACTCGGAATTGTAAAATGCATCGTGTCCCCACAACTGTGCGTACGGACTTAATTTGAGTCCCCAGTTGCCGGCTCTGTCGAGCAAATCTTTGGATGCAGCAGCGGCTTGTTTCCAGCGCTCTTTGTTGTTGTCCGTGTTAAACAAGGGAGAAGCAGCGTATAGTAATGTACGCGCTTTCAAAGCTAAAACCGCCGCACGGGTGGCGCGTCCGACTTCCTGATTAGGCTCGTTTTGATACGAGTAAGGAAGGTATCCGGCAATGGCGTCGCACTCTTCGACGATAAACCTGAAGATATCCTGAGCCGGAGTGCGTGTCACGTTATTCGCTTCAACATTCGTCAGGGTAGTAGTCACCAGAGGTACATCTCCATACGTTTTAGCCAGTTCAAAATAATAATACGCCCGCAGGAACCTTAATTCGTAAGGAAACAGTTCAAACTGTAGAACCATGTTCGGGTAGCTGCTATCGTATTTGTAATCATCCAGATTGATCTGATCTATTTTTTCCAGATAGAGATGTACCTCGGCAATTGCCCGGTAAGCCACCGCCCAGGTATTTGGGAATGAAAAGGCCGGCGTCCAGCCTCCGTTATAGTACTTATGTATATCGGATAGAGAAACGGCAAAGTCTGCTTCGTCAGTAGCGCAGGCTTTTATTCCTCCATTGTAGTTCAACTTGAACTCGTTGAACATTTGTCCATAGACATCGAATACCAGGTTTTTGACACCGTTTATCGGACTATTGTAAGTCCATTTTTCATCGCGGGTACTTGCTTCATTGTAATCCAGATCGACACATCCTGAAAGGAGCAGCGCTATCAGCGTGATTAGTATATAATTTTTTCTGTTCATATCTTTTTTATTTGAAAGTTAGAATGTTAAAGACAAACCTACATTTACCGACTTCAACACCGGATAAGCTGTAGAAAGGACTTCCGCATCCATGACATCCACATTGTCGAAAGACAGGAGGTTTTGTCCCTGGAGAAATACTTTCATACCCGCCATGTTCATTTTCTGAGTCCACCGGGCAGGTAGCTTGTAATATAGTTCGCAGTTACGCAGTTTCAGGAAATTGATCTTTTTAAGCCAGATCGTACTTTCCTGTTCGTTGTTCGGAACACTTTGTGAAGACAAGCGAGGATAAAGTGCAGCATCTCCCTCCACATCCCATGAATGATTGTAATAATCTTTAGAAAGGTTATTGTTGCCTGAGAGCACATCCCATACACCGGTTACATAACGGAGGTTCTTCATATAATTGCCTGCTCCCTGGAACAAGGCATTGAAACCGAATCCTTTGTATTCCGCTCCGATACCGAAAGCATAGTTGAGTTCAGGAATATCCATTCCATAACCCAGACTGGTGTAGTCGAATTGATTGATCACTTGGTCTCCGTTCTGATCTTTGTATTTCACATCGCCCGGACGTACAGTCGAGAACTCCTGACGATAACTATTGTCAATATCGGCCTGATCTTTATAGTAACCGATCGCTTCCAATCCCCAAGCCTCATTTACGCGCTTGCCTATCGGAGAAACATTGGGGTATGGAGGCTCTCCGATATACCTGGTAACCTCGTTTTTACCCCAAGTCAGCATGCCTGATGCATTCAGATACAGATCTTTGCCCAATTTCTTCGCAAATTTGGCGCCCAGTTCGAAGCCGTAGCTGTCCACTTCACCCACATCACTGTAAGCCGATTGTATCCCTACCACATAAGAATTTTCCAACGTAGCATCAAGCATGATGTGGTTTCTTTTCTGGTAATACACATCGGCTGTGATGTCTAATACATTCCACAAGCGAATATCTGCACCTGTATTGAATTTGGCCGCTGTTTCTTGCGAAAATCCGGTAGTCGGGAAAGAATGGAGGAATGATCCCGTACCCACGCTGTATTGATTTCCATAGACAAAGTATCCGTTTGAACCGTCCCAGGCAGAGAGCCATATGCCATGTTCGGGTACATAATCGGTGTGTTGGATACCTGCCGATACTCTTACTTTTCCATCGGTAAGCAGGCCGGATTCGGGATTATTTGCGAAGATATAACCCAACGACAACGTGGGTGAGAACGCCCATTTGGCCGGATAACTCCGGTTTGAACCGTTGGCAGCCAGTACCAGGTCAGCTATGTATTTGTTCTGAAGATCGTAATGGAAATCTCCTATCCAGTTGGCCCGGAAGAAAGTATTTCCCCGATTATCCAGCATTTCTCCTTTGGTACTGTAAATCAATGAAGCTGCGAAATTGTCGTCATCTCTGAATGAAGTATTGTAATCCAATCCAACAGCGCTATTCGCAATTCTCCACTGTTTCTGGACATAATGGTTGAATGAAAGTTTATCTTCCTTATTACCCATGATCACTTCCTGCACATTGTTTTTATCGCCAATAGTACCGGTATAGTACTCGTATCCGTATTGATGTCCTTTTTGGCGGTGTTCGTATTTAATGGAAGCATTGGCGTATCCTGCACTCATAAAAGCGTTCAGTCCTTTTACCCAGAAACTCAAATCCTGAACCAGTTTGGCATCGGCCCACAACTGGCGCTGGTGAGTTTTCCTAAATCCGGAAGATTGAATCTTTGCCACGACGTTTGCATCGCCATACACTTCGTTACCACCCCATATTCCATTCGACGTTTTATAGGGAAATGCATTGGCCGGGGTTCTATACACATACCAGGCGGCGCCGTCTGCATCCACATCATTCGGTTGATTGGTTTCCATGAAGATTCCCAATACATTCACCGACATTTTTGTAGTGGGCGACAAGGCGAAATCAACATTCGAACGGATATTGGCTTTGGAATACTTCAACTGTGAGTCATAGTCTCCTTGCTTGGTATCTTTCAACAGTCCCCGGCTATCCGTATAATCCAGCATAGTATAATAGCGCACTTTGTCGTTTCCACCAAAAACCGACAGGTTGGCCCGATCTTCGGAACCGTTGTTTTTGAAAGCCATATCCTTCCAGTTTACATTCGGATAGAAATGAGGGTCGTTGCCCGATTTAAAAAGATCGAGCTCCTGCTGGGTATATGCAGGCAATAATCCGTCGTTGACACGGGCTATATTTGATGCAGCCGCATAATCATGTCCGTTCAGCATTTCTGCAAATTCCGGATCAAAGGTAAATTTATGGCTGTATCCCACTTTGATTTGTGTTTTACCTTCATGACCTCTTTTGGTTTTCACTAAGATGGCGCCGTTTATCCCTTCATGCCCCAGCAGGGCTACAGCTGCCGCATCTTTGAGAACAGTGACGTTTTCTACTTCCTCTACGGACAGGCGGTCGATCGGCCTTTCATAACCATCAACCAGAATAAGGATCCCTTTTTCCGACCAGGTTTGATATCCCCGGATATTTAAAGTCGCTCCTTTGTCTTCGTCTCCAACAAAACCGCCATTTTGAAACACATTTAATCCCAATAACCGTCCATAGAGCGCATCGGCTAAACTAATGGCAGATGTTTGTTGCAATTCTTCTCCCGATATGGTGGTTGCTGCAACAGTCGAGAGGAACTCGCTCCGTTTCACACCAAAACCGAAATCCACTTTCTGCAAAGTTTTGTCATTAAGTGTCACTTGTGCATTGACCGACATGACGGTAACAAAGAACACAAGCAAACCTATTTTTTTCATGTGACTAATATTCATAATTTTAAATTATAAGTCCAACAATATTAACAATTTAATTAATAATTCAATTACCACCCCGGATTTTGGGTTAAGCCGTATCCTTTATTTATCTCAGAGCGCGGCAGCGGCGAAAGCAGCCATTTATTGTCCCATCCGCCGGCAGCCCACCACCTGCGTGAGCCGAAAGTGATTTGCCTTTTCTCATAAATGAAATTAGGCCAGGATTCACCGGCTTGTAATCGTGTGTCTGCTCTTTCATCTTTTTGTCCTTCTGCTGTTTTTCTCCAGGTATGCAGTTCGTGCAGCGGAGAAGTAAACTTGTCGATCATTTTTCGACGAACGATGTCGTATAGCCGTTCGTCTTCCCAACCAAATTCACAGGCGCGTTCACGTACTATTTCATTGATGAGGTTGTCCTTGTTGGCAGTAAGATTCAATTCCCTGTTCATTTCCTCTATCTTACCCAACCCTACTCGAGCACGTACTTTATTTACCTCGTCACAGGCAAGTTGGAGACTACCGGTTTCCGCCAGCGCTTCCGCATAAATCAGGTGCATGTCTGCCATGCGCAGATAAGCGTAGCACCTCGGATAATGCCACCCATAGTCCAATATCCACTTGTACATCCCCATGCCCGTCGAGAAGCGATAGTTGAATTCCCAGTTGAAACCGGCGTGTTCTATGTTTCCACCTTTCCATAATTCTATGCTGGTCAGGCCTTCCTGATATTGTTCCACCAAGTTTTGGCGAGTTACCACCAATGTTTCGTAGAGTCGCGGGTCGCGGTTAGCAAATAAGTCCACATTGCCCGGATTGTTTGTTTCATAAATATCTTTGTACGGATAGTTTTTACCGTCGGCCATCGGGAACATTTCCATGTATTCCAATGTTGGATTCGATCCTCCAAAATGCGCCTGTCCACGGGCATCTCCTGAGGCTCCCCATTCTTCGCCATCGTACGTGGAGTGAACTTCAATGATTTTCTCACTGTTTCCTCGAAACCAATAGGCGGCACGGAAAGCGGCAGAATAACCCGCTTCATCCCGTGATGCAGGCTGTATGAGTTCGAAATAGTTTCCGTTCTGACTATTCTGAGTGAAAAAGTCTTCACAGGCTTGTTTGCATTTGGTCCAGTATTCGTTTTTCTTTCCGCCGAACCACACGTGCAGCGGATTTTGTCCGTTTTCACTTTTGGCGTATTCGCGGTAAGGCTGATCGTCGTTGAACAAAGGTGAAGCGGCAAACAGGTAGAGTTTTGCTTTCAATGCCACGGCGCCGGCTCTGGTCATGCGCCCGGCATAAGTTTCCTGATCTTCGATTCTCCAGGGCAATCCGGGTTCATCAATTGCTTTCTGAAGCAGGCCGTCGATAAATAGAACGGTTTCTTCTGCTGTAGCCCGCCCACCTTCAACTAATTCACCGGTCAGAAACGCATGGTCGACAAGAGGCAATCCGCCGAAGTTCCTGAAAGCGTCGAAGTAGCGGGTAGCCATTATCATGTAGGCTTCGCCCTTGAGCCGGCTTTTTTCCGTGTCGTTCAAATCGGGTACGCGGTCTATGTTTTCCAGGAAAATCCATCCTTTACGGACTGTGATCCAAATACCTGTCCTGTTACTGCCATTACTGGTACCGGCAAACGGGAACTTATCCATAGGTTCCCATCCTTCCTGATTAGCCTCAGTCAGCGTGCCCGGATAGTAATTGTAATTTACCTGTCCCCAGTCATTGTAGCTGTGGGTGATGTCCGTCAACGCTTCGAGAGGATTGTAGCCTATCATTGCATTGTAAGTAAACGGACTGTTGAGACTACCGTACATGTGCCACAAAAACTCTCTTGCGTTTTCTCCTTTCGAGAATATAGAGTCGATATTGACGTCAACACTTGGCGCTTTCTCAAGGAATTTATCGCCTAAATTGATATCGTCAACGCAGGAGAAAAACGAACAAACGCCTATCATCAAACCAAAGCCCCATGCTCTAGCATCGCTTATTGCTCTTTTTATTGTTTTTATTGTTTTCATTGTTCGGATGCATTAAAAATTTACGTTTATACCAAAATTATAAACACGTGTCATTGGGTATTTTATAAATACACCCCACTCACCACCTCTGCTTTCGGGATCGTTAGCTTTAAATTTCGAGAATGTCAGCAGATTATAACCGGAAGCATAGAGGCGGATGTTCTTTATTTGCGGAACACCCGAAATCTTGAATGTGTAGCCTATTTCAGCATTTTTCAAGCGGACATACGAAGCGTCAACCATCCATAACCGCGACATTTCAATGTTGTGGTTCGTATTGACAAATGTGAGGCGCGGCAAAGTAGCCGTGCTTGCCGTTTCCTCTGTCCAACTGTTGTCGTAAATCCATTTATTCAACATCGACTGGTTACCTGTGCCAAATGCCGGGCGGTAGTATGCACCTAATTGCCGGTCAACATTGGTTGCTCCAATCCATGTCATTGATAAGTCGAAATTCTTGTAGTTCAAACTGAAATTTACCGAACCGGTGTATTCGGGGATATCGGTAAATCCAATCGCATGTTGATCATTAGAGTCGATTTTTACGTCTCCGGTCAAGTCTACAAAAAAACAGTCGCCCGCCGTTATAACTACTCCCAGATCGGGCATGTCTGTTCCGTATTTGGCAAAGTAGCGTTCTTCGGTTTTCCCCGGTTCGTAAAGTTCAAAAAACTTGCGGCCAAAAGGCTGCCCTACCGGAAGTCCCGTATGGTACAGGTGGTCGTAATCCTGCTTTACTTCGGCCATTTCAATAACCTTATTACGGGCAAACGAAATATTCGGCGCAATGGAATAGCTGACATCGCCAATTTTGTCTTCCCATTTTACGGAGAATTCATAACCATGGTTCTTTACGCGTCCGAAGTTCACAGAACTTGACTTCATACCGGTAATGGCAGCAAGCGATGTTTCGTTCGAAACTAAGATGCCCTTACGGTCTTCAAAGAAGATATCGGCATTAATACTCAGCTTGTTTTTAATTAATTTAAGGTCAAGCCCATAGTTCTGTTTCGTAGCTGTTTCCCACGTTACAAAAGGATTTCCCATCGAAACTTCGCGGGCGCCCGGCATCCAGGTATTGTTATTGGTTCCAAAGTTTGCCGTCCTATTTTCCATGAAACCTCCACCATTACCGCCTTGGAAAAACCCATAGCTGCCCGGCAGATAAAGGAAACGCAGATTGTTTGTATTGTCGTTTCCTACCTTGCCCACCGAGGTACGGAGCTTCAAGTAAGGAATAATAGCGCTGATCGGCTCCCAGAATTCT
>JAIRZF010000028.1 GCA_031267385.1 Dysgonamonadaceae bacterium
TGCTCATCTCTATGCAATACTGCATTCTGTCGCTGATACTGCCCGGAAAAATAAACAATCGCCATTTGTTGCGCTAAAAACCATCGCTATTGAAGCATAGGGAAACTGAGTAGTTACTGGCCTGGCGCTGCAATGTGGGTTAAAACACTTTCAATATCCATCCGGATGTTTTGATGAGGGAAATAATACAATGTATATCACAAATAGTTTTGAAGATGAACCCTTGTATAAATTTGACTTGAGTGATAAAAAATGAGTTTTTATCATTTCCGGCAACTTGACATCATGGATTTCATTTGACCAATTGGTTGATGATGTTCCGCGTAGCGCTTGCTATTGATGTTGTTGCCCTACCTTTAGACAAAGACATAGATATTTATGGAAGTTGTGTGAATCTCCTACGGAGAATAAAGATTGGGAGAAACATCTTTTCTATTGATATGGATGCCCTCCGGGCAATGAACTCAACGCTGTAAGCGTTTCCTGTTCATAGCCCCCAGACTCATCTGGGGGGCGGAGATAGGGGACGAAAACAGGGAGCCTGTATCAGAAAAACAAAAAAGAAAAATCAGAATTAGAATCCAATTCGTACGATTCCTGTCCTTTCTTGAAAATCCGTGCGGTACGTTTCCCGACTAATTGCAATTGATCTCCTTCTAAATGGAAAAGAGTTGATTCCCGTAGTCCGACAACATATATTTCCGGATTGATTTCCAGGAATTCAACGATCCTGTCTTCACGGGTTTCCCCTCCGAATCCCTGGGGATGAACATCCAGGAAGTGAGGATTGATTTGGAATGGGATCAGATTCAATGTATCAAAACCGACCGGATCCACAATCGGCATATCATTCGTAGTGCGTAATGTCGGACAAGCCACGTTACTTCCGGCGCTCCAGCCGATATACGGAGTTCCAGCCTGCACTTTTTTCCGGATAGGATCCATCAATCCGTTCAAATGCATCTGCTGCACCAAGCGCCAGGTATTTCCACCTCCGATAACAATAGCTTCCGCTTCTTCTACGGCTTTTACAGGATCCTGAAAATGATGGATACTTTCCACATGGTGCCCTATTTCAGCAAAACGGGTTTCCACTTTGGCTTCGTATTCATCATAACTAAACCTTACCGCAGCGTAGGGTATAAAAAGGGCTTTCACACTCTTTGTTCCCAAAAACGTTTGAATATCAGCCTTGGGATACTCCAGATAACCTTCTCCCGGATTCGTGGAATTGCTCAATAACAGCAGTCTCATATCAATTGGATTTTAAAATTCAAATTAATCACAGCTCTATAATATTTTCCTCAAAAATAGTCATTTTTTCGATTCCGTCACCTGTAACCAAATAAGTATTTTCAATTCCGACAGCTCCAACTCCGGAAAGAACAAATTTAGGTTCAAAAGCAAATGTCATCCCCTGTTGAAGCAGATCTTTGGAGCGACCCATCAAAACAGGCAATTCGTTGACCTCAATACCGACTCCATGGCCGACAAACTTAGCCTGCTGCTTTGTTCCCATAAAACAACCGGACAAACCGGCATTTTCAGCCATCTGTAAGGTATGATTATAAATATCTGCGCAGGATGTGCCCGGCTTCGCATTTTCGAACAACCAATCATGCATGTCAATCGACACCCGGTGTGCCTGATAGGCCTTTTCCGGCAACTTGCCGACCGAAAAAACACGTGTCATATCTGTAATATAAGCCGTATAATTACCCGCCATATCCACCATCAGTGATGTACCTGCTCTCAAAACAGAACCGTCGGAACCAATGGGAAGGGACGGATGAACTCCTGCGCCTCCCAATGCAAAATCGAAAGGGGACGGGACTTCAGCATTATTTCCGGATAACATACTTCCCATGTAAATATCCATATTGCTACCAAAGCTACGAAACAAACCGATAGAACCGGCCAAACGCATTTCCCGCTCCACATTGCTTTGCAATTCAACATCCGTCATTCCCTGACGATAACAGGCTTTCACCCTGGAATAAACTTCCACATGAATTTTTCCCGAATACCGGAGTTGTTCAATTTCCCACGGGGTTTTTATCATACGCTGCCTTCGCAACAGCGGAGTGAGATTTCCTGTTTCCGAGTCCGGAAATACGGCCTGCAACCTCACGTATTCGCTATAAGTCATCTGATCAGCTTCCAGCAAAACCCGCTCTGGTATTTTGTAGTTATTTTTCAATAACAAACCCGGTATATCTTCCGCTTTCCGGATAGGCATCACCAACGGATGTTGCATATCCTCCGGTCGCCGGACAAAATACACCGGATCTCCCAAAACCGGAAGATAAAAAAATCCATTAAACACTATACCTGTCAGGTAGTAGATATTAACACTCGACGCTACCAGGCAAGCATCGGCGCCCTCTTTCATTAATAACTCCTGCAGACGATTCCAACGGGAGTTCAAATCGTCTGCAGGAGGAAATTTAGTATCACTCATACATTATTTTTCTAACGGAATGCGCATCTTATAGAAAGAACGCCAGACAAAAATCAGGGCGACAATCAGGAACGGGATGGCGATATACAAGGAATAATCGTGCCCCGAAGCCTTCATCTCGATACAAATTTCAGTGGCCAGCAATCCGAATAAAGTTGAAAATTTGATGATCGGATTCAACGATACGGAAGAAGTATCCTTGAAAGGATCTCCAACAGTATCGCCAACGACAGCCGCTTCATGCAACGGAGTATTCTTTTCTTTTAAATCCACTTCCACCACTTTCTTGGCATTGTCCCAACTACCTCCGGCATTGGCCATATATATAGCCTGAAATAAACCGAATACAGCTATTGATACCAGATAAGCGACAAAGAAATTAGGATCCATGAAAGCAAAAGCCAACGTGATGCAAATCAAAGCAAGGAAAATATTCCACATCCCTTTTTGTGCGTATTGTGTACAAATGCGTACAACAGTATTGGAATCTTCCGGATCAGCTTCTTTATTATCCAATTTAAATGTTTTCTTAATAAACTCAACAGCACGATAAGCTCCAGTGGTGACAGCCTGAATGGAAGCGCCACTGAACCAGAAAATAACGGCGCCACCGCAAATCAATCCAAGGATAACAGGAGCATCCGTCAACGAGAGACTCAACAGACCTGCTTTTTCCAGCAGGAGAATAATTGAGAAAATCATCGTAGTAGCTCCTACCACAGCGGTGCCGATCAACACAGGTTTTGCCGTAGCCTTAAACGTATTCCCGGCAGAATCATTCGCTTCCAGATAATGCTTTCCAATTTCAAATTCAGGTTTGAACCCAAAGTCTCTCTCAATTTCTTTTTCCACATCAGTAATTTGCTCTATTTGAGAAAGTTCGAACACAGACTGGGCGTTATCAGTTACCGGGCCATAACTGTCGACGGCAATTGTCACAGGCCCCATACAAAGGAATCCGAATGCAACCAGACCGAATGCAAAAATGGAGGCATGAGGGCCTAAAACGGTATCCAAGCCCATTCCTGCGGTGAAATAAGCAACAGTCATCAAACCGGCAATCAACATACCTGTCCAGAATGCGCTGAAATTACCGGCAACAATACCGGAAAGAATATTCAGGGAAGGGCCTCCTTCACGAGAGGCTGTAACGACTTCATTGACGTGCTTGGACTTGGAACTGGTGAATATTTTTGTAAATTCCGGAATCAAAACGGCAGCTAATGTACCGCAACTGATGATAATACCTAATTTCCACCATAAAGTGGGATCCGCCATGTCTCCCAGCAACAGATGGCTCATAAAGAAAGTTGCCGAAATACAAAGAACTGCTGCAATCCATATGAGACGCATCAAGGGCGCTTCGAAATCAAACTCTTTCTTGTCTCCATATAATTTTTCAGAAATGGCCTGATTGATAAAGAAAGAACAACCGGAAAGGAAGTCCATAAGAAAACGCATACCAAAGATCCAAACGATCAGTTTAGCCTGAATCGCGGGTTCTGCTACCGCCAATGTAATGAACGTAATCAAAGCGACTCCGGTCACGCCATAAGTTTCAAAACCATCTGCAGTCGGGCCGACGCTATCTCCGGCATTATCGCCAGTACAGTCCGCAATAACTCCGGGATTACGAGGATCATCTTCTTTTACTTTGAATACCACTTTCATCAAATCGGAACCAATGTCGGCGATTTTTGTAAAAATACCTCCTGCAATACGCAAAGCGCTTGCTCCAAGCGATTCTCCAATAGCAAAACCAAGGAAACAGATCCCTACAATATCCCGTGGAACAAACAATAAAATAAACACCATCATTACCAATTCCAGTGAAATAAGGAAAAGTCCTACACTCATACCGGCTTTCAACGGGATATTCACAACATCCAACGGTCGGCCTCGTAAAGAAGCGAAAGCGGTACGGGCATTCGCAAATGTATTCACACGAATTCCATACCAGGCTACAGTATAAGAACCGGCCATACCGACAATGGAAAACAACAATACTTGTATAACAACAAAAACACTTTGACCTAACAGTCCGAAGAAATAGACACAAAGTACCAATGCAATGATTGAGAATAACATCAACAGGAACTTCCCCTGTTGTTTCAGATACGTGCTACAGGTCTTGTAAATTGT
>JAIRZF010000203.1 GCA_031267385.1 Dysgonamonadaceae bacterium
TCCTCGCAAATGACGGTATTGACCGAAAGCCCGCGCCGGCGAGTTATCCGCTGTGCGGGCATGAATCACTAATTTCATTTTGCTCAATCGAAAGAATGGCAAGCTGGTTCTCTTCATCAATTAAAAAAATACAATTAATAGAGGAACGGATATCAATGATCTCAATTTTATGCATCCATTGCATTGTCGTCACTAATGCCCTGTTACTGAAATCCCATAAAGCGATTTGTGTTTCTTCATTGACAGTCATGACCCATTTGCCATCTTCGCTAATAATGCAATGATCGGGATAAATTCCGTATTCTAAAGGTATTTGCCAGATTTCATCTCCTGCAGCATTGAAAATAGCGGCATAGCGGTAGGTCGGCAGGCTTTTCTCCTTGACAATGGAATAAGGAACATTACCATTCATCATGTTAAATCCTGCGATATACTGCAAATCATCGGTTGTTGTTCTTCCACATCGATTATAATAAAGAGCATAAGCCTTTCTGTTTTTTACGTCAAAATTCCAATTAATATCTCCGGGAATATCAACTTCGCTCATGTTGAATTTTGACGTATCCAACAAAAAATTTGCAGAATAACGTCTATTGCCGTTTGAAAAAAGGATTTTCCCGCCGTCCAGGCTTTTTCCAATGATGCGGTAATACGTTTCATTTTTCGACTCTGGAAAGTCATACTCATAGATCACTTTGTTTTCATTATTCTCCAGTTTTATTACCCTTATTGTTTTTCCGTCAAGTATGCCGAGAATAGCTTCGCCATAGCGAATTACAGCTAAATCTGTTAACGCCGGTACGTCTTTATCCTTTATCTGCCACTTGCCCCACAAATTCTTTTTACGTGAAGCAAAAGGTACGGTTCCCCCCCGTATATCTGCATCATCCAAAATCCCGGAAAAAACTCCGATATGACCGTTTTCAAGCGCCGCGTAACATCCTTGATTGTAGAAGAGCAAGCGATTAATTCCTGCATTCAACTTAAATGATCGATATTTATTATTCCCCCTTAAAATGTTTTCATAAGGTTCGAAATATTTTGAACCTTTGGTCAATACATCCATAGTTGCACGGCTCAGTTGTTCAGATACAATTTTATTTAATACAATTACTTCGCCGTCTTCTGTACCGAGCACGATATGATTGCCCTTACATGCGCAGGCGCTTACCTGTACTCCGGTTTCTTCTCCATCATTAAGAAATGGTATATTATATGCCTGCGGTTTGTTTGTGGAAAAATCAAGAACCGAAAGCAACCTATTTCCATTTTCATCAAGGGCCCTTCGTAAGAACAAAGCGGTTTGCCCGTCAGGCGAAGCGAAAAAGTCCCTGATGTTCAGATTCCCGAAATTAGGAATCAGCCATCTGGAACTTTCAAATTTAACGTCATTTTTAGGATGCCAGGAAAGAATTTTCCCTTTCTTAAATCCTGATGCATAAGATACCGTAAAATAAATATCTGCATTTGTCGCCATAGCAGCCGCGATAAACTCTTTATCGTCAGAGAGCAGCCTTTTTGTAATTGCGCCGGTAGTTAAATCGACTACGAAAGGAGGTCCGGCGTTCACAACGGCAAATTCGCCATTCTCCTCAATTGAAAAAACGGTTGTGTTTTCTATACTGTAATAAGCCGGCATTATCTCTTCCTCGCAAATAATTTCTTTTGTAACTCCGGTTTCGTATGCGTATGAAAGGATCCGGTTTTTTTTTAAAAAATAAACCGCCTTTTGCTTATGCGCTATACCAAACCCCTTAACTCCTGAAATATCACTGATTCCGGATTTCCGGATTCCCGACCGAACATCCCATATACTACATTTGCCCGATTCCATCACAAACGCATATGTTTGGTCCGAAGAAAGCAAAATCCTGTTATTAATTCCTTTTTGTATTAAAGCTGTTGTCTTTTGGCGAGTTTCCGTGTTCAGGAAGACGAGTTGTTGTTCGTTATTGTTTTTATCCGGATGGAGTATAAACAGCATTACCCTTGCATCATTTGTAACAGCTATGCTAACGATATCATTATCACTTGTTGTCTGAAAAATAACAGCACGACTGTACAGATTAATAATCACTGTCCTGCCGTCTCCATAACAGATTGCCAGATATTGACCCGAGGCGCTGACCGACAATGTAGAAACCTTGTGATCCTCCTGAAGGATGCTTTTTAACGTTCGCGTATTAAAGACCTCAAAACTTTCATTATAGTTGATCACAAGAACGCTTCCGTGTGAATCGGTACTCATTTCGCTCACAATCCCGTTTTTATCCTTTATACCTGCAATCTGAACGCCTTCAATGCTACCCGGAACAGGAAGGCATGATGTACAGGGCCGTAACCACGTATAATCGATGCAGGGTTTATTGAAAAAATCTTTCTTATATAGCGAATCAATGAAAGACGCGATTTCCTTATAGTCCGCACGAAGCGCCTCCAGCCGTCCGCACAACTGGAACGGTAATTGCTTAATATCACCGGTCACACATTCCGCCGCGCCGAGTAAAGCCTGCGAAAGATAACCCATTGTCCGGAGGGCTTCGTCCGGCATACCGGTATGCTCGGTGCGCAACTCCAAGTCGTCCAACATGGAACGTACGCCGCACAACCGGATTCTTTGCTGCATAAAACCAAAATTCCATATTGTTTTCCTGAAAGCATCGTAATCTTTGGCTTTATGATATTGCCAAACCTGCTCATTGAGCCGGTGCAGATTAGTAAGTTCTTGAGACTCAAAAAAAACGGATAGTTCCTTGTGCCATTCAATACCGCTTCTTGCTTCGGAATGGATTTCCGTATCCGTATATCGAGTAATTACCGCATTTTTCAAAGCTTCAAACAAAAAACAGACTCTGCCCTCCTGTTTGGAAAGATAGGCCTTCAACTGGCGCAGAATAATATTCACCGCATCTGCCGGATGATCTTTTTCCTCGACAAGCTTCCTCTCTAACAGCAGTTTTACCAATTCATTGCAGGATAACCCATAACGACTGTGCGCAACCCATGCAAGGACGCTGGGAAGCAAAATATCCAACGGTACGGAAAAATCAATTGAATCTTCTTCGATGCGTTTCAATACGGCTGAAAAAGCTGTCTCCGGTTGATATCCAAATGTTTTCAGTATGAAATCACGCAGGTTGGAATAGCTGCCAAACAAACGTAACTCTGAAATAATGATGCGTAAAAACAATGGATTTTCTGCCCCCTTGAGATTTGCAATCGCCCCAATAACATCTTGATCCAGATTTTTCAAATATTGATTAAAATACGACCGTATCATCCTGTTTCGCATCGGAACAGAAATTCCGCCGGGATTAACATTGTAAAAAAACCAGTTGTCCTTTTTTCGAATGAAGTCATCCGCTCGTGGGTTTCCGCTTTGCAGGCTTATTACCAATTTTGTATTCTTTGGCATTTGAGCGGGGATCCAATCTAACCCCAATAAACCGGATTGTAGCTGATTCAGTGCGTCAATGATGACAACCGTTTTTTTGACACGTCCTGCCTGTTCTAAAAAAGCAGAGAACGCATCCATCATTTCTGCCGTTTTGAGCGGAATATCCTGTTGCAGGTTAAAGCGCTCCCTGATTTCCTGCATAATGGAGCGAATTAGTCCATCTTCGGTACAGGAATTTTCACTTCCACCGATAAAACGATAGATAACCCACAAGCTATTCTTTTGAGAATTATTTTTTATCCAATGCGCTAAATAACTGGTTTTACCAGAGCCTATCTTTCCGGTAACGGCAAATATTTCAGTTTGACCGGAACTGACATACTTATCCAAATTATCGTAACTTCCTTCAACGGACTCATATCCCTGCGTCGCCCGGCGCAAAAACTGTTCCTGCTGCGTCAACTCACGTTCCTGTTGGGTTAGCGCCGGAATTTCCTCGCTAACGTCGTACCTTATTGCGATGGCTTCTTTTAACTGATTGAAAATAATATTGGATAAAGACCGATGTGAATCATCACGAAAATTATCCAAACGACCGGACGTTAGTTTCTTATTATAATCTTCTGCCTTTTTTAGCATTTCGTTAGAAAGAGCGCCATCTTCATTCACCTTGATACCCGCTTTATCCCAACGTTCAGCCCATAATCTATGTGCTTTGTGCCATTCGGGAGTGTTTGGTTCGGCAATTGTGAACAGTTTCAATGGCAATGCTATTTCTGACGTGCGCCTGTCTTTGTTCCACGATGCGTAATACAAAAGGGGTGTTTTATCTTCAGGTATCTTAAGCTCATTCCATTTTGGCTTGTCGTTATCGTTTTCATAAATCGCTTTGGTATCCGCAAATGAAATATCTTTCAAGTAACTTTTATTACGCTGATAGAAAAATGCATATTCAATGGCGCTTCCGTCATGAGCGGTATGATCTTCATCAAAAAATGTACCATTATGCAATGGGTCAATCAACGCGTGCGTGATTTCCATTTCTGTCACGGACTCGCCAATATGATTTTTCAACAATGGAAAAATTTCCATTGTTTCTTTGCCTATTTCGCCTTTAGCGGGATCGGGAACCCAGCCGCGCCGCTGTCCCATAAAGCAGAGAAAAAACGGACGGCATTTGTCGATGCTTTTCAGGCATACTTCAATTACGCGTTTGTTCCTAGTGGCATCCGCTTCTGTAACACCCCAACGCAGATCAATATCAATCAGATTCAATTTTCGATCGGCACACCATTCCGAAAGTTGCGGGAACACCC
>JAIRZF010000311.1 GCA_031267385.1 Dysgonamonadaceae bacterium
ATACGGAAATAAGCGATCTGATTCTCCGATTTTTTTAACACGGAGTGACACGGAGTTTATTTCACAGAGTGACACGGAGTTTTAAACTCAGTGTACTCCGTGAAATAAACTCCGTGTTATCCCTTGTTACTTCATGTTACTCCATCTAACTTCATGTAACTCCATCTAACTCCATCTAACTCCGTATCAGAATATTATTCATTTTTTATTTTTACGCCAAAAAATGAGATGAGGAAATGATTTTTCTTTTTTTCCTCCATCTGTTTTTTCTCCAACTCTTGTTTTTCCATAAACTTACTCAGGAAATCGATGATATCTCCGCCATCGGTAATCCCTAACTTTTTCCTGATGGCTGTTTTCTTGGCCCTGATTGTGATTGGAACATATTTTAGGATAAGACAGATATTACTTGTATCAAATCCGGCTTTTAACAGACAACATATTTGTATTTCTTTTTCATTGAGGAGAGGAAAAGATTCAGAAAGCCAGCCTAGAAAATTTTCATGCAGTACATTCAGAAGCCTGTAAAATTCATCCTGATTAGAGGGATCTACATCCGATTGCCCATAAAATATTTCATTGACTTTATTCCGCATTTTTTTTTCTTTAGAGTCCTTGTCCGGACATGAATTCATAATAAGTATTTGTTTTGATGTCTCAAACCGTTGAATGATAATCTCTGTGGATAATTTATTTTTATCGAGAACGTTTTGTTCGATTTTTCCATTTCCTAAAAGCTTCTTTTTAAAGTAACTTTTTTGTTTCCCGGAACAAACTGCAGATACTACCGATATAAAAAATATTAGTAGAACCGAATGGATGATAGGCATAGACTGTAAGTTTAAGTAATTCATTGTTGGTTAAGCGATTATGTATTGATATGAAACTATTTGTATATGTTCATGTGAAATTTACACTTGCAAAGATACTATAATATATATATTTTACAAGCTATTTGTATTTTTTTTATTCAATAATAGTGTTTTGGTCAATAAAAAACCAAAAGTCCTAAGTCTTTCATGTGAAAAACTTAGAACTTTTACTGAATTATTATTCTGAATTACTCTGAAAGTTTTGAAAATTTTGTTTAGTGATTTAATTTGATCACTTCGCTTCCGGCCAACAGGAATGCTCCGGTACCATATACTTCCCAACTATCCACAGTGAAGTTTTTGCGAGGGTCGGCTCCGACAGGTTGTACCCAACCAATGCGTCCTTCATTATTCACACAGCCGTTCAGAGCTTTCCAGGCTCTTTTAACGACCGGAGTATATTTGTCTCTGTCGAGCAGACCGTTGTTGATACCCCAGGCTAAAGCGTAACAGAAAAATCCGGATCCGCTGACTTCACCGCCCGGATAAGAATTCGGATCAAGCAGACTTGCTCTCCATAAACCGTCGGTTTGTTGGATAGAGGCTATCTTTTCAGCCATTTCTTTGAATAATTGTTCATAGAACGGGCGTTCGGGATAGTTTGCCGGCAATTCTTCCAATACACGCACAATTCCGCCCAATACCCAGCCATTGCCACGAGACCAGAAAATACGTTTGCCATTCGCTTCGTATTTGTCTTTACCATCGTTTTTGATGACGTAGTTCAAATCTCTTGCAAACAATTTCTCTTCTTTGTTGTACAATAAATTATAACATTCCTTGAAATATTCGTCATTTGCGGCCAGATATTTCTGATCTCCGGTGATTGCAGCTAGTTTGGCAAGAGTGGGAGGCGCCATAAATAAAGCGTCGCACCACCACCATTTGATGGTTTCAATACCTCTGACCGGATACGGATTTTTCATGAATTTTTGGACGGTATCAACAGTTGCTTTCATCAACTCTTTCTTTTTGGTGACGCGATACATGTCCAGATACATCTGGCAGATAGCAATATCATCAGCGTGATACCAGCGGTTGCCCGGTTGCCATTTCGTAGAATCCTTGCCGACAGCAGTCATTGCATTGTAAAGATCTTTTGATCCTGTGGTTTCCCATGCGGCAAAAACTCCTGCATAGAAAGCTCCATTTGTCCAGTCGTTTTGTTTGTGGCGAGGATGTTTTATTTGCCAGTCGGCAGCTTTCAACAGGGTCGCTTTGATATATTCCGGACAGAAATAATCTGGTTTTGTAGCATCGACCACACCCCTGAAATAACCGATAGATTCAGCCAATCCGGCCAGAGGATTCCTCATGTCTTTTTCAAACTCAAGGCTGCATGCTCCCGAATAACCAACTTCCCTAAGCGTTTTCACGAATAGGGGGATATCAATAACTCCGCGTCCCATTTCACAGGTAGAACCTGCTTTACTGGAAGCAGTTACGTCTTTGATATGAATATCGAAGACACGTTCGTGATATTTTTTCAGGTCTTCACTCGGATCGAATCCGTCACGGGTGTCATGGCCAATATCGAGACACATACCGATGCGGGGATCCAGATCTTTTACATGCTCGAACACATCTGTTGCATTAGGATACAGTTTGATGTCCGGTCCATGGAGGTGGATGGCATAGTTGAAATCATATTCTTTTACCTTTTGGTCTACATAAGGAAGTATTTCAACATTAGGCACCCCAACAATAAGTTTTACTCCAACTCTTTTTGCATAGGCAAAAGCATTATCTACTTCTTCCTTTGTTTTCATGTAGATAGGGCCCACGCCATAACCCGTAACATTGTATTCTTTTAGTTTGGCATGGAAAGCTGCTATTTCCGCATCTGTACTTTTGAGAGGAAGATGAAAATCTTTGATGCACAGGTAACGGACATCCATCCGTTTCATCATTTTGAGGGTAGAATCCAAATCAAAATTGACAAAGCTATAACCTGCCATGGCTAATTTAAATTGTTCATTATTCTCCCAGGTGGATTTTTTGAATTGAGCATTCGTTTTCACAGGGAGCAACATTGCGAATAATGCAATCATAATGAGCCCTGTAAAAGATCGTTTGAATAGGGTATTTTTCATGATTTTATAAATAAAGTGAATTAAAATCTCTTATTTATGGCTTGACTGTGTACGCAAACAGCCACAAATATAGTAATAAAATCGGTGAAAAAATAGATAAATGGCGATTTTTATTTCACACAAACCCGTTACATTATGGTGATGGATATTTCGGTATCTTCGTTTTCTTCAACCGGAAATTTACAATCCTCATACTTTGGAGGCCCCATCATTCCTTTGGCATTATTACTGAATCCATATTTTTCAGTAGGGCCGAAGGTTCCCATATCCAACTTGTTATTCCCGTTTTCATCCTGGTACAGAGAGATAGCATATTCTCCCGGTTTTACATTCTCAATAATAACGTTTACGGTTTCTGCATCTACTTTGGCGTAGCCTATATAAACCGGTTTTTTCATGAAATTCTCTTTGTCATACACGGCGACAAGTACGTTTCCTTTGACTTTTTCGATTCCATCTACTGCAATTGTCAGTTTGTTTTGTGCATTCATGATTCCTGCAACAAATACCATTAATAAAATTAATTTTGTTTTCATGCTTTTTGAGTTTTACGTTATACGTTATACGTTTTACGTTTTACGTTTTATGTTATACGTTTTTGTCGTGCGTAAGCCAAACGTAAAACGTATAACGTAAAACGTATAACCAATTATTATAAATTCTTCAATTGATTCAATTTTTTGTCGTGACTGAATGTGATAAACAATCCCAGGAAGAAAAAGCGTGTATCCGGATTTGTCACTGCTTTTTTCAGTCCCGGAGTGATTTGGGAATAATTGTATCCGTAAATATTGGTATATCCCAATACATTCTGGCATCCGAAATTGACTATGATATTGGGTTTAGGGAGGTATGACCATGAAATATCCAGCCTGTTTCTGTAAGGAGTCGTTCCCAGTTTATTGTAGGGAGCTGTTGTATTGTAATATGGTGTTCCGGACGAAATATTATAGTTGCTGCCTATGAGTGATTTTAATGACCCGATCCAGTATTTCAATGTAATATTGAACGAATGATCAGCGGCATAATTCGGAGCGATTTTTTCCGTGTAATATGCAAATTTTTTTTCAGTATTACTGTAAGAATAGCTTAGCCAATACTCAAGACGTTTCAGGTTACTTTTCCAGAATACATCGGCTCCCCATCCGTAACCATCACCGTTGTTTTTTATATCTGCGCTCTTTAAAGCGTCTTGAGAATAGGTAATTATATCATTATATTTCTTGTAATAAGTATCCAGTTGGAATTTACTGTGTTTTTCCACGTAACTGTAAGCTAATGTTCCTTTATAGACGGAAGTAAAATCAATGTCATTGGTTAATTTAAGATAGTTCATAGAAGGGAGTTGAAAATATTCCCCGAATGATGCGGAAATAATATTTTCCCGATTCAGCCGGTAACCGATATACGCTCTTGGCGCCAGGTTAAATTGTTTCAGGTAGGGAGAATACTCGCCTCTTAATCCCAGATTCATGGTTAAATTATTATTCAGGAATATTTTTGTGTCATTGTATATACTCAGCAGGTTGCTTTCCATGTCCATTTTGTAATTATTCCTTTCAAAAGAATAAGTTTCATTGAATGGATTGAATATATATTCTGCACCCATACGGTTTGTTATTTTATCCGAAGAATATTGCAATGTAATTTTATTGTGGTTCCAGATATTGCTGTTTTCAACTTTGTCCCCTTTGTTTTGTACCTCAGTTCCGGACATTTTGTCGATGATCAGATTACTTCCGAGGGACAGGCTCCAATTTTTATTAAAAAGATGATACAGATTTGCCTGCGCATAAAAATAAACCTCTTTCATATCATTTGTAAAAGGGATACTGTCTACATTCCGATAGGTGTAATTCAACGCAGCGCTACTGAATTGTGCCTGTGTAATTAATTTTGTATCAGGAGAAAATTCTTTAGCAAAAAATAAATCCGCACTGATTTGTTCCGGATATTTACTCCACACATAATCGTCTGAAATCAATTTGTTGTAAGGGCCTGTATTCGTATAATTAACACTTCCTCTATAGGCATAAGACGATTTTTGATCCATATGGGTAAGGGACGAAAAGACGGAGGAAACTCCCACATCGGTTTTAGATTCAATGTGTTTTTTGTCTTTCGTATTCAGGTTGACTATTCCCGACAGGGCTTGTCCGAATTCCGCATTATAACCCCCTGATTGCAAAGCGACACCTTCGAATAAATCGGAAGAAAATCGTGTACGTACTCCTGTATTTTTAGAGGTGAGATTGTAGGGATTCATCACGAGTAAGTCATTTATGTATATTTGGGATTCCTCTGAGCTTCCTCCCTGAATAATCAATCGTCCGTCATTGTCATTCACCTGTACACCGGGCAATACCCGCATATTTCCGATCATATCCGCCATTGCTGCCGGGTTGGTGATAATATCGAAAGTTGACATTTGAATTGTTTGTGCGGAATAATCGCTGAACCGCCCGTATTTAGGGGCTGAAATTGTTACGGATTGCAGGTTGAAAGTGCTGTCAATGAGTACAATGCGAATGGAAGATTGATTTTTATTGATCGTTGCGGATTTATTTTTGTATCCGAATGCTTCAAAAAAGATCCTGCGATTTTTTATAGTGTCGGAGTAAGTCAGGGAAAATTTCCCTTCTATGTCGGATGTAGTCCGGATTGCGCCGTCGTCAAAATTAATTAATGTGCCTGGGACGGGCGCATTGCTCCTGTCTACGACTTCTCCCGAAATCGTGTTTTGAGCGCCTGTTTTTTGAGCATACAGCAAAATAAATAGGAACGAAAACAAGATGTAATGTAACTGTCTCATTGGGGGGTTCATGTGATTGTTGAATTTTTTATAAATTAGTTTATAAAATAAACCAAATTGGGAAATTTTTTTAAAATCGGATTTTATTTTTCTCCGTATTAGAGGAAAATCATATAATTTAGCGTTCAGGGAATCAGGACAAATTTTTTGCATTGAAATAAGTTTGTATTGATTTCACGTAATTTTCAAAAGCTTCTATTCCTTTGGGCGTGATTTTGCAAACAGTTCTCGGCATTTTACCCTGGAATGTTTTTTCGACATTGATATATCCGGCTTCTTTTAGTTTCTCTAACTGAACGCTCAGGTTACCTGCAGTGGCGTTTGTTCTTTCTTTCAAAAAGACAAAATCCGCCTCTTCTACGCCGATTAGCAGAGACATGACAGCCAATCGTAATTGAGAATGTAACAGGGGATCTAATTCTTCAAACATCTTGTTTTGCCGATTTATTTAATTTGTATCCGGGAACTACAAAAGCTAAAATCATACAGATAGCCAAAATGAGGAAATGTGTGATTTCTGACCAGCGATGCAGGAATATATAAGTTCCCAGACAGCCAAGTGCGCCCGCCCACATAACAAATGCTCCATACAGGAACGGTTTGAACCGGCATGCTTTGGCTGTGATATATTCTCCAAGGCCTGCCATCATCATAATTATTGGAGTGATAAGTATGAATATTCTGTAATTTTGCATGGAATAGCCGTATCCGAAAATGATTATCAGGAATAATACGATCGAGTTACCAAATCCGCGCCATGTAGCGGCAATGATCCTATCGATATGCGTTTTTACGATGGCTTCTTTGTCGATTTTTTTATCAATCATTCTGTCAATGAATGCTCCGGGAATCATCAGCAACCAAATCCAGAACGATTGTCGCGGATTACTTAAAATAAAATTCAGCGCTACATTTGCTAATGCCGTGAATGCAACCAGATATCCGTTGAATATCATGCTGGTACCGCTGTTTTTCTGAAGATTGTTCCGCGCCTGGGTGATCATTTCCGATATAAGTCCCAAACTTTGTTGTTCTGTGAATTTTGTTTCCATAATTTGTAATTAGTAATTATTGTGCAAATATAAACTAGTTTATTTTATAAACCAAATAATTAACAAAATTTAACACAGATGGTAACGTATAACGTATAACGTCCTTCAATACGATTCTTTTTCGTTAGGAAAATCGTTTGACTTCACGTCTTTGATGTAATTTTCGACGGCGTCGTGAATAGTGTCATACAAATTAGCATAGCGGCGTAGAAAACGGGGAGAGAATCCCTTATTTATGCCCAGCATGTCGTGCATCACCAAAACCTGACCGTCGACATAAGGGCCGGCTCCTATTCCGATGAGGGGGATAGTCAGTTCTTCTGCAATGCGTTTGGCCAATTGTGCCGGGATTTTTTCCAGGACGATGGAAAAACATCCGAGTTCCTCCAGCAGATGGGCGTCTTCGATCAGTTTTTGAGCTTCGGCTTCTTCTTTTGCCCTAACGGCATAAGTCCCGAACTTATTGATAGATTGAGGAGTAAGTCCCAAATGTCCCATAATAGGGATACCTGCACTGAGTACACGTTGTATTGATTCCCTGATTTCGGCGCCGCCTTCCATTTTCACACAGTCGGCGTGAGTTTCTTTCATAATGCGGATTGCAGAATGTAGCGCCTCTTTTGAATTTCCCTGATACGAGCCGAACGGCAGATCCACGATGACCAACGCTCTTTTCACCGCTTTCGTCACGGATGTTCCATGGTAAATCATCTGATCGAGAGTGATCGGGAGGGTAGTAACGTTTCCTGCCATGACATTAGATGCAGAATCTCCCACGAGTATAGCATCCATTCCGGACTGATCTATAATTGTTGCCATGGAATAATCATAGCAAGTCAGCATGGAAATCTTTTCGCCGCGTTTTTTCATTTCCACGAGGCGGTGGGTCGTTACTTTGCGGGTATCCTCGGTATGAACGGACATAGTTTTGAAAATTTTGAAGTTAAACAAGGTCGCAAAGGTAATACTAAAATTTCGATATGTTTTTAACTCATCCGGTTTTTGTAATCTTCATATCCGAATTGGCGATAAGTTTCTATGACTCCGTCGGTTTTTATTAGTACCAAATCCGGATGAGGAACACCATTGAACATGGATGTTTTAACCACAGTGTAGTGTATCATATCTTCGAAAATAACAGGATCTCCGATCTTTAGAGGTTCATCAAAAGACCAGTCTCCCATAAAATCTCCGCTGAGGCATGAATTTCCTCCGATACGATAGACCGGTTTTCCGGGAACAGTTTCCGGGCGGGCTCCGCGAATTGCAGGTTTATACGGCATTTCCAGGCAATCAGGCATGTGACAGGTGAACGACACGTCGACGATTGCAGTTTTTATGCCTTGATTTTCAACAATATCGACCACTGTAGAAAGCAAATAACCTGTCTGCCAGGCAAAAGCGCTTCCCGGTTCCAGGATAATTTCCAGATTGGGATATTTCTTTTTGAAGTTTTGCAGTAGTTGGATCAGGTGTTCTACATGGTAATCTTTTCCGGTCATCAGATGTCCTCCTCCCATATTGAGCCATTTAATCCGGGGAAGAAACCGACCGAATTTGCTTTCCACTTGTTTCAGCGTTTTTTCCAGGTCATAAGATGAAGATTCACAGAGAGTATGAAAATGTAAGCCCTCAATACCTTCAGGTAATTTATCTTTCAGAAGCGAGCTGATCACGCCCAGCCGGGACCCGGGAGCGCATGGATTATACAGGTCGGTACCAACTTCCGAATATTCCGGATTGATGCGAAGTCCGCAAGATATTTTAGAAAGATTTTTTATGGTCTCAGGATAGAAACGTTCAAATTGACTTAAAGAATTGAATGTGATATGACTGCTGTATCTCATGATTGCCGGAAAATCTTTTTCCGTATAAGCCGGGGAATAAGTGTGGGCCGGACTTCCCATTTCTTCAAAGGCCAATTGCGCTTCGAAAGGTGAACTGGCGGTAGAGTATGGGATGTATTCCCTGACAATGGGAAATGATTTCCACATGGCAAAGGCTTTGAATGCCAGGATAATATTTACTCCGGCCCTGTCTTTTACCGATTTTATAAGGGATAGATTCTTACGAAGCAGCGTTTCTTCCAGGACATAGGAAGGAGAGTTTAATTGACAATTGACAATTGGCAATTGACAATTGACAATTGATAATTGACAATTATTTGATGTTGTATTATTTTTTGACATTTTGTTTAGATGTTTTCAATATGCTGATTAATAGTTTTATCAATTCTTTACAATCGTTATTAATTGATATATAACCCTGTTCGTCCATATAATTGCTATCTTTGAGAAGAGTGAGCCAATATTCTGCTTCATTTGCTTCTTTTAAAGCAATATTTACTTTATTTATAAAATCGGGCATGGACTGTGCATGTTCAGCTTCTTTTAGTAGCGCTCCAATTGCAGTTCCACTTCTCAATAACTGTTTTGATAGAATAAATTCTTTTTTACTTTCACACAAGTACTTATAAACTTTAACTATTCTTAGTGCAAAGTTATAAGACTTACTCATAACAACGTTCTCTTTTTTCATATAAGTTTTGATATTTATCAATTGTCAATTGTCAATTGTCAATTATCAATTATTCTGAATTTAGCGAATTTAAGTAATAATTGTTTTTTGCCGGCATTTTCGAATTCGACTGTTGCTTTGGCATTTTCATTATTACCTTCCAGTCCGACGATTTCACCTATTCCGAAACGATCATGTTCTATTGTGTTACCAACAGCAAGTCCGTTTATATTTTGAGGAGAAGAGGTATTCCCTGTTTGTTGTGTTGTTGTTGACCGGTCAATTCTCGTCAACTGTTCCGAGGTTGGAGGCGTGGAAACCGGCGCGACTTCCTGTTTATATTCCCATGGGCGTTCAAAAGAAGTATGGTGTGGGGTTTCAAAACGATGGAAGTTTTCAGGTGCGAATTGCCCGAAAGTGATATCAGAAGGTAGTTTCAGGTATTTACGATCGATATCCTTAATGAACCGGCTGGGTGCGGACATGCGTAATTGCCCGTTTTGGAAACGACTTTTAGCATAAGAGAGGATACAGTTATCTTCTGCCCGGGTGATGGCCACATAAAACAACCGGCGTTCTTCCTCTATTTCGCGGTTGCTGTTTTTGCTTAATTGGGAAGGGAATAAATCCTCTTCCAATCCAACGACAAACACATTTTTGAATTCCAGTCCCTTAGCAGAATGGACGGTCATCATGGTGATCCGGTCATTACTTCCGTCTTTGTCCGTATCCTGATCTGTCATCAGAGAGATCTCGGCAAGGAAATCACCCATCTTGACGCTTTCGACTCCTTCTTCCTGTCTGTTGACAACAAATTCATGTAAACTATTAACCAGTTCCTCTATGTTCTGGATCCGGCTTAGCCCTTCCGGTGTTTTGTCCTGGTAAAGTTCTCCGACCATTCCGGTTTGACGGATCACCAGTTCTCCGATTTCATAGGCATTCATGGTGGTATTGGCCTCTATGAAACTCTCAATCAGTTGTCTGAAATCTTTTAATTTATTTGCTGTTCCGTTACTGATAGCCAGATTGTAGGCAAGGGGGTCGGAAATAACATCCCATAAACTCAATCGATTACCGTGTGCGCACACGGCGATTTTACTCACAGTTGTATCTCCAATACTGCGTGCCGGATAATTGATAATTCTTTTGAAAGCCTCTTCGTCATCAGGATTGGATATCAACCGGAAATAAGCGATCACGTCTTTCACTTCTTTCCGCTGGAAAAAGGACAAACCTCCGTAAATTTTGTAGGGCATATTTCGTTTGCGCAAGGCTTCTTCAAAGATCCGGCTTTGCGCATTGGTACGGTAAAGAATTGCAAAATTACTGTAATTATAGTGGTTTAACATCCGTATTTCCGCGATTCTTCCTGCGATGGCATAGCCTTCTTCATAATCGGAATAGGCGCTGATAACCTGTATTTTTTCTCCGATTTGTTTTTTGGAAAATACGGTTTTCCTGATTTGTTCCTGATTTTTATCAATCAAAGAATTTGCAGCATTGACAATGATTTGTGTAGAACGATAATTTTGTTCGAGTTTGAATAATTTACTTTCGGGATAAATTTTCCTGAAATCCAGTATATTACTGATGTTCGCTCCCCGGAAAGAGTATATGCTCTGTGCATCATCGCCGACAACGCATATCCGGTGATGGTCGGCTGCCAATTGATTTACAATTTCATGTTGCACGGAATTTGTATCCTGATATTCGTCCACTAATATGAAACGGAACTGATTACGATACCGGGCGATCACATCCGGGAATTCACGGAAAAGTAACCAGGTATTCAGCAATAAATCATCGAAATCCATGACTCCCGAAGTACGGCAACGGTTACGGTATGTCGTATAAATATCCCGTGTAGCAGGACGTTTGGAACGGAAGTCATCTTCGATCAGTTCTTTGTTTGCCGCGTATGATTCCGGGGTTATCAAAGCATTTTTCATCCGGGAAATTCTGGAGTGAATGAGCGCCGGTTTGTATATCTTATCATCAAGAGCCATTTCCTTGATGATTGCTTTGATCAGGTTTTTGGAATCCTGGCTGTCGTAAATGGTGAAATCCGATTTAAACCCGATTTTGTCAGCCTCGCGGCGCAGGATTTTTGAAAAGATGGAATGGAACGTTCCCATCCACAGTCTCCACGCAATATCGTCACCCATGATCCGGGCAATCCGGTCTTTCATTTCCCGGGCAGCTTTGTTTGTGAAAGTCAGGGACAGGATATTATAAGGAGAGATACCGTTTTTAAGCAGGTAGGCTATTTTGTAAGTCAACACACGCGTCTTACCCGAACCTGCTCCGGCAACAACCAGGGAAGGTCCGTCATTATACAAGACGGCTTCACGTTGACTTTCATTCAGTTCTCCGAGGAATTGATCCATTGGGAAAGGGGAGATTTATGATCTTTAAAGTTAATCTTCGATGGCAATGACTTCGATTTCAACCAATCCGTTTTTAGGCAGTGTTTTAACTGCGACTGCAGAACGTGCGGGATAGGGTTCGTTGAAATAGTTCGAGTAGATTTCGTTCATTGCAGCAAAATCGGACATATCCGATAAGAATACAAGAGTTTTAACTACCTGATCCAGGGATACATCACCGGCTTCCAGGACGGCGATCAGATTTTTGAATACCTGTTCAGTCTGTTCTTTGATGCCTCCGGGAACAAAATCGCCTGTTTTCGGGTCGATACCCAACTGGCCTGAGGTGTATAAAACTGTTCCTGTTTTTATAGCCTGGCTATAAGGGCCGATAGCGGCAGGAGCATTGGGGGTTGAGATGACTTTTTTCATCATGTTAATAATTTAGTATATAAAAATGCACGAAATGTAGACAGATGTTGCATGAGTATCAAAGCATTGCCGCCATCTTACGTATTTCGGCAAGACGGTCAAGAAAGGATTTATCGCGGCTTGCCACCTGCATATTGTATTTGAGTTGTAAGCGCATAAGAGAAACATTCGTTTTCTAAACAATGTAAAGGTAATATTATTTCTTTTTTCCACAAAAAAAGTGGAATTATTTTTTGCAGAATAACATTTATTAGTTTAAATTTCTCTTTCCGATTCAATAGTATATACAAAACTATCGGCCCTGTAGTATCCTACATTCCATTCGATGGGACGGCCTCCGGGATCATATACAAAACGTTTACGCTTCAGGATAGGGTCTCCTGTTTTGACTTCCAGTTTTTCGGCCAAAAGTCTGTCGGCGGATTTGGCGCTGATTTCTTCTTTCGACAGTTTAGCGATGGTATTGTAGTCTTTTTCCAGAATATCGTATAAAGGACGTGAAAAATCTTCGTTTCCGGTCATGCCGATCCGTGGATTGAAATAAGAGATAAAATATACGAAAGGCCCGTCGGAACTGCCTCTTAACCGTTCTAATTTCAGAATTCTGGAATCCTCATTCACATTGAAAAAAAGGCATAACTCTTCAGTCGGTTTAACCCACCCGATGAAAAGTTCAAAATTTTGGACTTCCATACCCATCGCTTTCATTTCTTGGGAAAAACTCAGCCAATTTCGGGCTTTAGAGGTAAAAGCCGTGTCTGCAACAACAGTTCCGACTCCTTTTTTCCGGATTAATAAGCCTTCATACACCAGTTTATTGATTGCTTGTCGCATTGTACTTCTGGAAACTCCGATTTTTTTTGCCAGATCAATTTCGTTCGGAAGTTTTTTTCCTTTTTTGTACTCCGGATGTTGAATCATTTTGCGGAGTTGCTCTTCGATTTGTACGTACAAAGGAACAGGGCTATGATGATCGAGGGAAATTTTCATTTTTATTGTAGATTTTATAACTCAATTCGTCACAAAGATAATAATTGCCGGTTTAATTGTCAAAATAGTTGTAAAATAAAACGACACTTTATGTTTGTGAAAAAATCAAAAAAATTCCTTACTTTTGTAAAATGAATAACTTGCCTGTGATATAAACGGACGTGTTATTCATTTTCATTACGAAGACAAGAACTATTTGGAATGGCGTCAGGTACGGATTTTTTTGATCAATTGTTTTCGGAATACCGCCAACAGTTTGTCCGGTTTGCATATTTTTATTTACGGGACTTTGATGTTGCGGAAGATATTACTGTGGACGCCTTTTTGTATTATTGGGAAAATCGCCACTCCCTTACTTCCGTAGTGAATGTCCCGGCTTATATATTGACCATCGTCAAGCATAAAAGCCTCAATCATCTGGAACATTTAAAGGTTCGTCAAGGTGTTGAAAAACAATTGATTGATGAGTTTTCATGGGAACTTTCCATGAGGATAGCTTCCCTTAAATCCTGTGAGCCGGAGGAAGTATTTTCGGAAGAAATCAGGTGTATTGTGCGGAAAACATTGTCTGAATTGCCTTCTAAAACTCGTGAAATATTTCGCCTGAGCCGGAAACAAAACTTAACTTATAAAGAAATTGCCGATCGAATGGGAATATCCGTTAAAGTGGTAGAATTTCATATATCTAAGGCTATTAGGGCGTTACGTATTTCTTTGAGAGATTATATCTGTTTTCTGCCTTTTTTTATTAAATTTCTTTAGGGTATTTGTTTCCTGAACTGCCGTATATGTTGTATAGTTATTTTATCATGAAGGGATTGTTATATAAAATTTTTTCAGGAGAAGCTTCGATAGAAGAGATACGTGTTGTCAGGCAATGGGTGGAGGAGTCGGAAACAAATAAGGAGTCATTTTTACGTGAAAGGAAAATATTCGATGCAATAGCTCTGAGTAAAGGTGAATGGCAAATCCAAGAGAATGAAGGTTCCGTCCGGCGTTCAAAAAACAAATCACTATTCTATGAAATCCTGAAGATAGCAGCTGTCATATTGATCACAGCCGGAGTTTCTTTTTTTTACTTCAAAGAACCTCAGAATATCGTTAATGATGTGGGCATGACTGTCGTCGCGGTACCTGCAGGACATCGTGTGAATGTGACCTTGCCTGATGGAACAGGCGTTTGGCTGAATGCCCGTACTACTTTACATTATCCGGCTTCCTTTTCGAAAGATAAGCGTCAGGTTTTCATTGATGGAGAAGGCTATTTTACCGTGCAGAAAGACGAAAAAAGGCCGTTTTTTGTGGAAACCGGACAATATCAGGTAAAAGTATTGGGGACAAGCTTTGATGTGGACGCATATTCCGATAGTCCGGTTTTTGAAACGGCATTGCTTGAAGGAAGTCTTATCATATCCGATCTCAATGACTCTTCCCAAAAATTCATTGAACTGAAGCCGAATGAAAGAGCTTTGGTGAAAAACGGTCGACTCTGTAAAATGTCGATTGAAGATTTCAATTCTTATAAATGGATTGACGGATTGATAAGTTTCAAAGACCAATCTTTCAGAAATATTATGGAAAAATTTGAAAAATGTTACGGAATAACAATCGTTGTCAATAATAAAAATGTGAACAGGGTGGTGTATACGGGCAAATTCAGCTATTCCGACGGAGTGGATTATGCGTTGAAAGTGCTTCAAAGAACCATTCGATTTAATTACAAAAGGGATGATAATCAGAGAATTATATATATAAATTGAAAATTAAAACAATATTGCCTATGAAATACCACTTCTAACTGAAAAAAATGCCGGCAGGCGCTGTAACACCAACCGGCAAAGAGACCAACACAAAAATGTATTAATCTATTTTAATATTGCAAAGATATGAAGAAAATTTCTTTATTGAATACTTATTTGCCTGAAAAAAGGCGCCTTAAATATTTTTTTAAAATTATGAAAATCTCAGCATTTATGTTATTTTTGTTTGTATTCTCTTCCATGGCAGGGACAGTAACATCTCAAAATGCTAAAGTAAATATCCACATGATGGATGTTCCCCTGGAAGAAGTATTGGCTGAAATTGAA
>JAIRZF010000321.1 GCA_031267385.1 Dysgonamonadaceae bacterium
ACATTTACTTTTTCATCATTATTTGGATTATTCACGTTTGTTTCAACAAAAACAGCAGTCTTGTTCCCATCCATATTTGAAGTATGTACCCATACGCCATTTTGCGCAACATGTATTTGTAAGCGCCTTCAAAATCAATAAAGACAAGTTTTCCCGTCCAACTATCGTTCCAATCGATTTCTTTTTTATACCAACACAATCCACCGGGCAAAAAAGCATTATTTTTAGAATTGTCTTCCGAATAGTTTCCTTCAATACTCCAATCGTGAGGCAAGTCCAATTTTCGCCAGGAATGATAGTCAACGGAGGTTTTTTCTCCATTTTCTATATCATTCGGATGAAAATACCAATCAAAATCTATGTTAATTATCGTGCCTGCAGATGCCGATAAAGACAGGGATAAAAAAACAAAATAATATATTTCTTTTTCATATTATAAATTAGATAAATAAATTTAATCACTTATTTTTTTGATGTGGCATAATCAACCGGTAATGAAATAGGAAAAGCTTGCGAATCGGTATGCGATTTCCTCATTATTTGGTCTAATCCGGCAACAATTTCAGGATACTGTTTTGACACATTGTTGTCTTCATGAATATCTTTTGATAAATCATATAACTCAACCTTTGTTTCTTCAGGATTATTTACATTTAACCAGACTGCTTTCCAGTTGCCTTTGGCTACAGCAATTTTACCGCCCTGTTCATGAAATTCCCAATACAAATAATCATGCTGTTTTTGTCCGGGTTCACCTAACAGCGTCGGCAGGAAAGACAGTCCATCCGTATTAGCAGCGGCTTTAGTTCCTGTCAGGTCGGCAAGAGTAGACATTACATCCCAGAAAGCCGAAACATGATCGGAAACGCTTCCGGGCTTGATTTTTTCCGGATACCAGGCAATCATGGGTTCACGAATACCGCCTTCATATAAATCGCGTTTCATACCGCGTAGAGGACCGGAACTCTTAAAAAAATCAGGGTCTCCACCGCCTTCATTATGAGGTCCGTTATCGCTGGTAAATATAATCAACGTATTTTTATCTAATTTCAACACTTTCAATTCGGCAATTATTTCACCTACATATTTATCCAATCGGGTAACCATTGCAGCATAATCGGTTCTCGGATGCATTGTACTCGCATAGCCTCCCCTCTTATAATTAGGTCCGCTGTCAGCGCCTTTCCATGGAGTTTCAGGATACTTGCCTTTGTACAAGGCTTGTATGTTGTCGTCAGGACTGACAAGTTCGGCATGAGGAAGTGTATAGGTGAGAAATGCGAAAAAAGGTCTGCCTTTGCTGTCGCGGATAAATTTCATCGCCTCACTGTGAATGATATCCGCTGCATACTCTTCTTTTTTACTGCCTTCATTGCCTTTCAGATATATAATATCTTTGTTATGCCAAAGATAATGGGGATAGTAATTGTGAGCAAGATTTTGGCAATTGAATCCGAAAAATTCGTCAAATCCTTGATTCTCAGGGACGCCTTCTGATCCGGGAAATCCCAGTCCCCATTTGCCGAAACATCCGGTTGTGTATCCGCCTTCTTTCAACATTTTGGCAAGATTGTAAGTATTAGCCGGTAAAGGATATTGACCTTCTGCTTGTTGAGAACCTCTCTTATTGCCGCGAATAGGAGTGTGTCCCGTGTGAAGTCCCGTAAACAAGGAGGATCGCGAAGGCGCACTCACGGAGCATCCTGCATAATGTCTGGTAAATCTCATACCTTCGGCAGAAAGCCGGTCGATATTGGGCGTCTGAATAATGGTTTGTCCGTAACACCCTAAATCGCCATATCCCAAATCATCGGCGAGAATATAAATAATGTTGGGTTGCTTGGGTTGTTTTTGTTTATTGTTGCCAAATACAACTACCGAACTCAACATTGAAACCCCCCAAATAATACCTGTTTTATTCATAAAATATTTAATCAATAGTTCTTTTTTTACATGTTGCTAAGCACGATTCCTTAATTGATTCAATCAAGGTTTTCCGGGAACAGGAATTGTATATTGCGACATATCCACGTTTTTAAGAGACAAATCATCAGGAAATAACTTCAAATCCGAACCCATTATCTGATCCCAGGTTATATCTTCACCGGTATATGCCGATACACGACCCATTATCGTTGTCAAAGTGGAAACAGCTGTTGCTTCGGCAAGACTAAGCGGTTCGTTGTCAAGAATATGATTGATGAAATTGACATGCTCCAGCACAAATTCGTTGGTTTGCTTAAATTCGGCGTTTTCTTTTTCCATATCGTATTTCCATACAATATTTCCCTTTCGGTCTTTGATTTCTCCGTTACTCGACCAAGTTCCTTTTGTCCCCCGTATGACTTCCGAAATATTATTGGAACAACCGTCAATCTGGCGGCACATGCTGTTGACATGAATATCGTCGTCGTAAACAAAATCGATACTAAACATATCATACTGATCGCCGGTTTTCCGACGCTGGTGAGCGCCGAATCCGGAAGCTTTTATCGGATTTTTTCCTAAAAACCAGTTGATTACATCGATATTATGAATATGTTGTTCTACAATATGATCTCCGGACAACCAATTCCAGTTTCCCCAATCGCGAATCATCCATTCGATATCCGTCCATTGCTTTTTCTTTTCGCGAAGCCAATGTTTACCGGTATTCCAATAAATATTCGCCGATACGATATCGCCTATCAATCCTTGCTGAACTTGCTTATATCCTTCAATATACTTTCGTTGATGATGGCGTTGTGTACCGGTAATGACTACAAGTTTTTTCGAAAGAGCTTGCCTGGATGTAGCAATCACAGAACGCGCACCTACCGGATCAACCGCTACGGGTTTTTCCAGAAATGCATGTTTCCCTGCCTCTACGGCGGCTTTGAAGTGTAGGGGACGAAAAACAGGAGGAGTAGTTAAAAGCACCAGATCGACTCCTGCTGCAAGCACTTTTTCATAACTGTCGAATCCTATGAAACAATTGGCGTCGGGAATATCCTGGTTGAATTTTTCTTTCAGGATTTTCCGAGATGTTTCCAATCTATCGGGAAACAGATCTCCCAATGCTACGATAGATACGTTAGGCGCAGCAGTCAATAAATCCTGCGCAGCGCCTGTACCCCTGTTGCCACAGCCAATCAAGCCGGCTTTCAACGGAGCGCCATCCTTAGCTTTATCCGGTAAATATTGCGGAATGTTCCATTTCGATTCCGGAATCAGTGGCGTCAAATTTGCAGATGATCCTCCGTTTTTACCGCAAGATGAAAGTAAACCGCTCATACCCAATGTGCCTCCGATTCCGGCAATAGCTGTATTTGAAAAGAAATCTCTTCTGCTTATAATATTTTTACCCATGATTTACTGTTTTTTTACGAATAAATAACCCATCAGATATAAATAGGTTTCATCGTTTTGTTAATATAATCCATACTTTCAGTAGCCGATTTAGAAGGAGTCATTGTAGTATAATCCTGTTCTACATTAAGCCATCCTTTAAATTTGATTTCTTTCAAAATCTTCATTACTCCGGGGAAGTCAACCTGACCCTGTCCCATTTCACGAATATTTGGACCAAAATCAGGTCTTTGGAATGTTCCTTCCGCATCTTTCAAATGGAAATAATTCAAGCGATCCCGGTATTTGCTGATAATTTTAACCACATTACCTCCTCCAAGAAAAATATGTCCGGTGTCGGGAGCCATACCTACATAATCAGGATCGGTGAGATCCATTATCAGGTCAATCTCTTCCGGTTTTTCCACAATGGTATTGACATGGGGATGCAGTCCTATTTCTATTCCGGAATCTTTGGCTATTTTGCCCAATTCGTTCAGGAAAGGCGCCATTACTCTGATTTTATCCGGTATTTCGGCATCGTTGCCATCACTTGCTCTGTGTTGATAATCACTCCAATTGCCACGTCCCGGAGGGCCAATAATTACATTTTTCGCTCCGTAAAATTTCAGATTCTCCAATACATTTTTAAATGCTGACAAAATGGCGTCGTGTTTTTCCGGATCGTGAAAATCACCACCAAAATAATTGCCTGCAATCGAAAGTTTTTTCTCAGCCAATAAATCCTTGAAACTTTCACGGGTAAATCCGAACTTTGAGAGTTCGTCTTTTCTTGGAGAAAACTCAATGCCGTCAAGACCT
>JAIRZF010000060.1 GCA_031267385.1 Dysgonamonadaceae bacterium
AGTCCTCCTTCTCTTTCTCCTGCCCCAACAACTCTTTTAATTCTGTTCTATCCAGGAGCGAAACGGTCAATATTCTTAACACATCGTAGGTATCCATATCTAAATGTAAGTCATATTTCACTGTGGCGACCAGGCAGTAGGTTATGATTGCGCTGTAGATTTGTATTTTTACCGCATTTTCCGACGTTCCATAAAACTCTTTGATCCTTAGATGTTGCTTTAACCATTTGTAGAAAAGTTCGACTCGCCATCTGTATTTATACAACAAAGCAATATCTTCAGACTTTACAAGCGTATTGTTGCTGTAAAAAACGAATATTCTATTGCCCTTTTTATCATAGAAGACAATCCTTCGTATGGCTTCCGGGTACTGCTTTTTAGGATTGTTACCTTCAAAGAGAACTCTTTGATCTGCCATGATACCCGTCTGCGGATTACCCTGTTCACGACTTTCAACAATTGAATATTTCATTTTCCGTTTTTCTCTCACAACAAAGTAACTTTTCCGTTCATGAATATGGTAAAGTTGCTTTGTATCCATATAGGCGCGGTCAAATACATAATACGAGTTTGCTTCGTACGGTATCAAGTACATTACCTTGGAATCATGGATATTGGCATTCGTAATAATATTGAACGCCGGAACGTCTGTTCTCACATCCAACAAGGTATGAAGTTTAACTCCTCCTTTATCATGATGTAGTCTGGACCACCAAAATGTGTTTAAACAAAGAGAGAGGGTTGATGAATCAAAAGCATAAACATTGCCATCCAAAAAGAAGTCATTTCGTCCACTACGTTTTGAGCGGGCTATTGTTATCATAAGATTGCAGAAATTTTCAAAGATTCCGACCTCTCGAATCTCATTCTAGGCTTAATGGTCAAAACGGGTGATGGCTTATTTGTCACCCGTTTTGACCATTAAGCCTGTATTTACTAATCTGTAATCAAGTTGGTTACATGGAATGTTAAAGAATTTTAGTGGACAGCAGTGAATTCGATTATAAAATCGGTTTTACCTTTTCTTGTATTAACCTTTACGACACCATTGGCTATATCACCATATTCTACTGAAGGAATACCGGTGATAACCTCAACAGACTCAATATTTGTCGAACCGATATTACGTGTATCAATTCCTGCAGGTGATGATATAAAACCCTGAGAATCGTTATATCCAAACGAGGTATTATTCGAAAGCCTTACTCCGTCGACTTCTACTGCCGTACCAAATCCACGGTCATTACTACCCTGTAGTGTAAACCTTTGTTCAGAAAGTGCAGCGAGGCTTTGTGTTCTGTTGGTCGAACCTCCCGGCAACAATCCTGTAACATCGTTTAAACCGAGCAGTTGCATATGGTCTATTGTATTGCGGCCTATCTTATAAGTCGTCATCACGTCTTCACGCACCCGCTACGCAGTAATAACTACTTCATCCAATGATAAATTATCTTCTTTCAGAAAAATCACCTTTTTCATCAGCTATACCCCATAATTGTGATTCGGGAATAGAAACAGCAGCAAATTCAACAGGAGTTTTTGTTCTGAAATTAATTACCCTTCCCGACAAATCAAAAGTTTGACTAACAGTGATATGTGTCACAAAAACGAAGAAAATCAAAAATAAATTTCTTCTCATATATATCAATAAATTCGGGGACAAAGGTAGTTTTATAAAGAAACAACAGCAATCCCTAATAATAGGGAAATGAGCCATCGTAAAAGACATTATCATCCCCATAAATAGGGATACGAAGGAAATATACTTTGCGCGGCATAGTTTTGTGAACGGTGAACTATGAATCCGTTCATCGTGATAGTATTTTTTTCTACTCTTTGTCATGTTTGATTACGTTTTGTCTGTATAGCTATGACATGACAATTTCTGTTTGAGTATAATTCTTAATTTTCAACTTTCAATTTTTTCCGGTCTTCGATCCTCTGAATCCGTACCAGCAGATCACGCCGTAAGACACCGCCAGGACAATCATTCCCGGAGCGATGGCGCGCGTCGGAGAAATTTCTGCAATCAATCCGATAAGCGGGGTCAGGATTGCACCACCTATCAGGCTCATGACGAGTATCGATGCGCCCAGTTTGGTCTGTACGCCCAGTCCTTTTATGCCGGAGGCGAAGTTAGTCGGGTACATCAACGACATGAAAAAAGAGGTTGTCATCATGGCGCCGATGCCTATCCAACAGGAGACGGCGTGTAATCCCGTCCAGGACGCCCATTCGGAACCGAGTATGACAACGGCGACTAGTCCCATGTTGATCAACGCATAGACGCCCATCAGGCGGGTAGGCTGTATCCATTTCATGAGGAAGGTGGATACGAAGCGTCCGGCCATGAAGAAGACCATGTTGACAATCAGCACTCCGCCGGCCTGTTTCTCGGTCAGGGGACTGTTTTCCTGCACGTAGGTAATCAGGTAGCTCCATGTTCCGAGTTGCGCACCAACATAGAAAAACTGGGAGATGATTGCTCCGTACCAGTGCGGATAGCGGAACAAAGCCTTGAAACTTCCTTTTTCTTTTTCTTTTTCTTTTTCTGATGTTTCTATCTTCGGGAATTGTGTATTCCAAATGAAGAAAGCGACAATCAGGGCGACGATGCCAATCAGGATATAGGTAGGCCATACGCGACTGTTTTCCGTTTGCAGGAAATCCGTGTAGGCGTTTCCCGCGGCGGTGATTTGTTGTTTCATCGCGGCGATTTGTTCCGGCGCCGGTTCATTGCCCGAAAAGATAAAGAGCGTGCCCAGCGTTACCCCGGTGATGCCGCCGACGGGGTTGAAGGATTGCGCCAGGTTCAGGCGGCGCGCTGCGGTCGACGGATCGCCCAGGAACGTAATGAAACTGTTGGCGCCCAGTTCGAGGAACGACAGACCGCTTCCTATCACGAAGATGCTGCCCAAAAAGACGAGATATATCCCGGAGTTGGCGGCGGGGTAAAACAGGAAACATCCACCGGCAAAACACAACAGCCCGGCAAGTATGCCCGACTTGTAGCCGAAGCGTTGCATAAACAGTCCGGCAGGAATTGCCAAACAGAAATAACCCACTGTGAGGGCTGTTTGTATCAGGCCGGCTTCGAAGCGCGACAACTCGAGCGATTTTTGGAATTGCTTTATCAGTACATCGTTCAGGACGTTGGGTAAAGCCCAGAGGAAAAACAGGAACGTGATCAGGGCAAAAGTGAATATATAGCCCGGTGTGATTAATCGTGACATAGGGGATTGGGAATTAAGAATTAAGAATTAAGAATTAAAAATTAAGAATTGTTTAGTTTGCGGATGGCGTTTGTACAGGCTTCGGTAAAGATGCCTGCATCGAACGAGTAGGAGAGGTAGCGGATTCGATCGTGTCGGCACGGCCTTCTACGACGGGTTCCCTCCAACCCTCGAAGCCGTCGTCGGTAGTTATTTTCAGGAATAACCACCACGGGGGAGACTTTGAATAATTCTGACTTTTTTATTTGCATGTCTACATTATTTATTTGTTACAAAACTTATATCTCATCTTTTGCCGTCAAACCGGAGGCAAATACCTTTTCGCCGAGGTATTTATGTGCGACGTCCAGTAACACGTCCATTTCCGCCTGCGTCATCAGTGGAACGGATGAATATTTCCATTCCTGTCTCATTCCGGCATATTTGTCGCGACTGATGTTATTGAAAGCGCAGAGTTCCCACCGCTCAACCGCGTTACCGGTTACGGTTTCGCCTCCATTTAAGCCGTAACCGATGAATTTTCCGATTTGCGAAATATTTTCTACCGTAGCCGTTGCACCCGGAACAATCGGTGTGCGTACCCAAAGCCGTTTGTTTTTGTTGCGGGCGCATTTTTCGGCGAGCCAAAGGAAATTATCAAGTATCAGTTTGTTGTTTACGCCGGTATGCTGTTTGTGCAGTTCGCCGTCGATGAATTTCAGGTCATAGAGAAACACGTCCGTGAACGGATAGAGCGTTTCAAAAGCCTCGCGCGTGGCAAAACCACTCGTGTCGAGGGCGGTATTTTCGCCTTTCTGTTTCAGCAGGCGGAGAAATTCCGCCACAAACCGGTATTGCAGCGCCGGTTCGCCGCCGGAAACGGTTACGCCGCCTTCAAATTCGTCGAAGAACATGGCGTCTTTGCGGGCTTCGTTTGCAAGCGCTTCCGGACGCCAACGTTTACCGATAATTTTCAACGCATTAGCCGGGCAATTCTTTACGCACTGTAACTGTTTTGTACAACGGTCATCGGTAATGTGTACGCCTGTTCCGTCAAAAAACACCGCTTTTTCCGGACAGGAGGCTACGCAGGTACGGCAAGCAATGCACGGACGCGGATTCCACTGAATTTCGGGCCTGGAGTCAAGTCCTTCGGGGTTGTGGCACCACTTGCAACGCAGGGGGCAGCCTTTCAGAAAAACCGTTGTACGCAAACCGGGTCCATCGTGCGTGGCGCCTCGGTGAATATCAAATACCCATCCTTCTTCAAACGCTTTCATAATTGACGCGGGCTACAAATTCCCTTTGAAATTCCTTGTCCATCACCACAAAATGGGCGCTGTAACCGGTTACTTTCACTACAATATCGGAATAATCGGGATTTTCAGGATCTTCGACCGCCCGTTTCAGCTTTTCAAGGTTGATGACGTTGAAATTGATTTGTATGCCCCCGTTTTTCATGTATGCTTTTGAAAACTTCTCAATATATTCGCCCCTGCGTTCCCGACCGTCAAAGAACTTAGGTTGCAGTTCGATTTGCAGGCTTCCACCCTGGTATTTATGGAACGGCGCTTTCAACAACGATTTAGCGGTGGCGGTGATGCCTTCGGTGTTGCGTCCGTGCATCGGGTTGCAACCGTGGGCAACGGGTTCTTCCGCAAGGCGTCCGTCGGGCGTTGCGCCAAGCATGGGGCCTGCATAGGTATGTCCCATGTACTGGAACAGTGAAGGACGGAAATTGAAGCCTTTGATGTTCCGTTTGTTCTCAAATGTTTGCAGGATATGTTTCGCCACACGGACATAGATGGCATCTACGCCGTCGAGATCATTACCGAATTTTTCCTGTTTCAGCATCGTTTGGCGGAAAATTTCATCTCCCTGCCAGTTTCGCGCCAGTGCGCGCTTCAGGTCGG
>JAIRZF010000063.1 GCA_031267385.1 Dysgonamonadaceae bacterium
CTGAAAGCGATAAATTTTGACATCCCGAAGCTGGAAAATGGCGTGAAAATCCAGGCAACCGCTATCATGGATTACCGGATAGACAACCGAAACCCCGTCCCGGTACTCTATCAGAGCGGTTACCTGACGGTTAAGGATTACGACAGGCTGATGGACAAATACACGCTGGGCTTCCCGAACGAAGAGGTCCGGTACGGTTTTTACAATGAGCTGCTGAGGGAATACATGCCGGGGAAAGACATCTGGAGCGAATTTTATGTTGCAAATTTCATTGAAGACCTGTTGTCGCACGATACGGAAAGCTTCATGACGCGCCTGAAAGCGTTCTTTGCCGACGTCCCCTACGAGCTGAACAACAAGGCGGAGAAGCATTTCCAGACGGTTTTCTATATCTTTTTCAAGCTGATGGGCCAGTATGTCGAGGTGGAATACCGCACGGCCACCGGACGCATAGACGCGGTCGTGACGGCCGCCGATACGGTGTACGTCTTCGAGTTCAAACTCTCGGACAGCGCCACGGCCGAAGACGCCATACGGCAAATCGACGAAAAAGGCTACCTGATTCCGTTTACGGCGAGCGGCAAACGGCTGGTAAAAATCGGGGTGGCGTTCAGCCTTGAGGAGCGGGGCGTAAGTCAATGGATAGTAAAGTAGCCGTTATGAAACGGAACAGTGTGCTTGGTAACCACTTAAAAAACAAGGATTATGAAAAAAATGGTATCTCTCCCCTTCATGTTATTGGGGATTTTGTTTGTTGTGTGTCTGGTTGTTTCCAATCTGATGGAAACGAAAATTATTCAGCTGGGGCCTGTCACTGCGACAGCCGGCCTGCTGGTTTTTCCTGTCTCATACATTATAAATGACTGTATTTCGGAAGTATGGGGGTATAAAAAAGCCCGTTTGATTATATGGAGCGGATTTGCCGTTAACTTCCTGGTTGCAGGCTTGTCGCAGTTAGCGGTAAGTCTTCCAGCCGCGCCGTTTTGGGAAGGAGAGGAGGGGTTCAATTTCGTATTTGGAATGGCGCCCCGCATCGTTGTTGCAAGCCTTTGTGCCTTTCTTGCGGGATCGTTCCTGAACGCCTATGTAATGAGCCGGATGAAAGTGATGTCCGGCGGGCGTAATTTTTCCTTGCGTGCAATCGTATCCACGCTTGCCGGAGAAAGTGTGGACTCGGTCATCTTTTTCCCCATCGCATTCTGGGGGATGCTCCGGGGGGAAGAACTTTTACTGATGATTGTAACGCAGGCCGCCCTGAAATCGGTATATGAAATAATCGTATTGCCGCTTACCGTTCGCGCTGTGCGTTATATCAAGAAAATAGAAGGCAAGGATGTTTATGATGCGGAAGTGTCGTTTAATCCGTTTAAAATAAAGGACGTGTAGTTTTTTTTGCGGCAAGTGTTTGGAAAACTTGAAATTTTCGTGTACGTTTGCATGCTGACATAATGAAGCATACATTTGATTTAAATACGATGCCGGACGACACGAAAAATACGGAACAGCTTTTCCGGGACAATTTCGAGAGTATCTACTTATCCCATTATCCGGGGATGATTCGTTTTGCCCGTGCATATATTGTGTCCGAAGAAGATGCGGAAAATATTGTACAGGACGCTTTTGCCGAAATATGGGAAACGCGGAGAGGTTTCCTCTGCAAGAAGCCTCACTTGCTGGCGCTTCTTTTCGCACGAATCAGGAGCCGCTGCCTTGACTTCCTCCGCCATCAGCGTGTCGTTCGCGAGGCGGAAGACGTTTTGCAGGAAATCTTTCGGCGCGACATGCAAATGAAATTCGATTCGCTGGAGGCTTTCGATCATGACATCCTGTCGTCCGAAACAAGTATGGAAGACTTGATGATGAAAGCGATCGATTCGCTTTCTCCGAAATGCAGGGCGATATTTGTGAAAAGCAAGCTGGAGGGAAAGAAGCAGAAAGAAATTGCTCGGGAAATGAACATATCCATCAATACCGTTGAAACCCAGATGGGTATTGCATACAAAAAATTGAAACAGGAACTGAAAGACTGTCTCCCTCTACTTCTGTTCATGTATTGTGTCTGACCGTATGTGAAATTTTTGCGATATTTTTGGATCACCTGCCTCCCCCCGTATTTTATATTCCTTATTTTAACGCAGCATGTCAAAAGGCGCGCACCCCTGCAAAATACTTTCGGCGCATGCCGAAAGCGTCTCACACCCCTGCAAAGTACTTTCGGCGCGTGCCGAAAGCGCCGCGCACCCCTGTAAAATACTTTCGGCACGTGCCGAAAGCGTCTCGCACCCCTGCAAAGTACTTTCTGCGCGTGCAGATAGCGTCTCGCACCCCTGCAAAATACTTTCTGAGCGTTCTGAAAGCGTCTTGCACCCCTGCAAAGTACTTTCTGAGCGTTCTGAAAGTGTCTTGCACCACTTCAAAGTACTTTCTGAGCGTTCTGAAAGTGTCTCGCACCCATGCAAAGTACTTTCTGAGCGTTCCGAAAGCATCTCGCACCCCTGCAAAGTACTTTCCGGACTCACTGCCGGCGCAGACCTACAGTCCGTGCCTTTCTGCCGTATTACCGGCTTGAACGGTACGGGCTGCACAAGCCCGCACCGGCGGCTAACACGTTACACGAAAGTTTTGCTTGAACACAGGTTTTTGCAGGTGATCCATTTTTTTTTTAGCGGATTTCATATCCTTATCCGGTTATATAACAAATAAAGGCGAAAAAAACATCGAAATGGGCGGATATTAGCAGGGAAAATACCATATCAATGGTATTTTTATGGAATAATAAAGCCTTATCTTTGTCGCCATATTTTTTCGATAATTTATTATGAAATAAAGGCGAAAATGGAAGAATCGGTAAGGAAATATTTTCAGGGGGAATTGTCCCGGGAGGAATGTCTGGAACTGTTGCGCAGATCGGAAACGGATACGGCGCTGAAAACGGCATTTATCCGGCACCGGAACATGCTGTCCCTGCTGGAATTTGTACCGGCAAAGGGTGACCGTGAAAAAGCGCAGGCTGATTACACGGCGTTTATTGCCGGGCAAAAACGCAAGTCGACACGTCAAATCCTGATGCTTACTTTTCGTTATGCTGCCGCCATCCTGTGCCTGACAATCGGGACGTGGTATGCCGCATCTCTTTATTTTTCGGATGACAGGACTGGAGCTGTTGCGATGCAGACCCTGCATGTGCCTGCCGGGCAACGCATAAGTTTGACGCTTGCCGACGGTAGCGTTGTATGGCTTAACTCCTGCACGAAACTCACTTACCCCACCGTATTCAACGGCAACGAACGGCATGTCACGCTCGAAGGCGAGGCCTATTTCGACGTGGCAAAAGATGCGCGGAAACCGTTTATCGTATCGTCCGGCAATATGGAAGTCAAGGTCCTGGGTACGTCGTTCAACCTTTACGGTTATCCGGAGGAAGCGTTCAGCCGCGTCAGCCTGATCGAAGGCAGCCTGCAGGTGTATGCGCACGGAGGCGAACCGGCAGGCATCGTTCTCTGTCCCAACAGCGAGGCCATCGTCGGAAACGGCGCCATATCGGTGACGGAAATTCCCGACCGGAACTATTTCCTGTGGACAAAAGGCATATACAGTTTTGAAAATGAAGTTTTCAGGAACATACTCGAACGGCTGGAACTTTACTACGACATACACATTGACGTACGCGACGTCACCATGCTGCAATGGCGCTATACCGTGAAATTCCGTCAGCGTGACGGCATCCGCGAAATACTCAATCTGATGCGGGAAATACACAAATTCAGCATGAACATCGACGAAGAAAACAACGTAATAACCATCGACAGATAAGCGAAACAATAAATGTAGAACCTTAAAACAGTATGCCTATGGAAAACAGACAGTAGAAAAAAGAAGCCACGGCAAGTGTTCCCGCACTGCCGTGGCAGAATTAAGCAAACACAGCGAATTATTACCAGTATTTACTTAAAAGTGAACAAAGATATGAATTTTAAAAAATTATTTAGATTCTCTATTATTAAAAAACCTTATATTAAAGGATTAAGCAGAATCATACGAGCATCCGTTTTTCTTTCAGTTGTATGCTCATTCCAGTTGATTGCGGAAAATTTGGATGCGCAGACCGTCAATATCCGACTGGAAACGAACGAACTTAGTGTACGGCAACTTATTTCGGACATAGAAAACCAGACGGACTTTCTGGTTTTGTTCCGGAATAATGATATTGATGTGGAGCGAATTATCCGTCTGAAAAACACGACGGGAAACCTGATGACATTTCTCGACGAAACATTTCGTGACACGGATATCAACTATAAATTTCAGAACAAATATATCGTTCTTTCAAAACAGCCTTTTGCAGATGAAGTTGCCCAAATATTTCAGCAGTCCGGCAAACGGATTACGGGAATGGTAACCGATATGAATGGCGAAATCATCATCGGCGCTAATATTATTGAAAAAGGGACGACGAACGGAACAGTGACGGACGCGGACGGGAATTTCAACCTGAATGTGGCAGAGAATGCTGTTTTGCAAGTGTCTTATGTCGGATATATTACGCAGGAAATCAATGTATCACAAGCTGAGCGGGACGTGCTGCGCGGAAGAGGTAACGTGATAATAATAAGGATGTCGGATGATATGCAGGCATTGGAAGAAGTCGTGGTTGTGGGATATGGTACGCAGAAGAAAGTGAATTTAATCGGTTCAGTGGCGCAAATATCCTCCGAGCGATTGGAAAACAGACCTGTTGGTCTTCTATCCAATGCTCTGACGGGAGAGTTAACCGGAGTAACGATTATTCAACGGTCGGGAAAACCGGGTGACAGCGGAGGACAGATTCGGGTACGCGGAGTTGGTTCTTTCGGAGCATCACCGGATGCGCTCATCCTGATTGACGGTATTCCCGGTACACTTAATGAAATTAATCCGGATGATATAGAAACCATATCAGTCCTTAAAGACGCTTCGAGCGCGGCTATTTATGGCGCTCGTGCGGCTAATGGCGTTGTGCTGATAACGACCAAAAAGGGGAAAGAAGGGCGTATAAATGTCAGTTATAATGGTTATGTCGGTTGGGAACGTCCAACGGAATTTCCCGAACTGGCCTCTTCCTGGGAATATGCAACGATGTATAACGAAGCGATAGGGCGTGAAGTCTATTCTGAAGATGTTATTCAGAAATATAAAAGCGGCACGGATCCGGATAATTACCCCAACACAAATTTTTTGGAAGAAACCTTTACCCGTCAGGGTATACAGACCGGTCATGACTTGAGTTTGACGGGAGGTACAGCTTCTAATCGATATTTTGCTTCTTTTGGTTATCTTAGCCAGGAAGGCCTTGTCGAACGGAATAATTATCGCCGTTATAACAGCCGTTTGAATTTGACAAGCGATATATTCAGCAATTTGACGCTTGTTGTCAACTTGTCCGGTTCGGTTGAGGAACGGAGCGAGCCGCAAACCGTTGGGGCATTGGATATCGCTAATTTAGAGGGTATCGTCAATCATGCTGTACGCCTTCCTTCCATTTATGTCGGGAAGTATCAGAATGGAGATTTTGGCAGCGGTCCCATGAGTGTGGGAACTCCTGCAGCCTGGCTTGCCAGCGATTCTTACAGACGCCGTCCGGTTACACGAATTAGCGCAAATTCAAAATTGGGATGGAAAGTGACGGAGGATATTACCCTTTCCGGTATTGTGGGATATAATTACAGTATCGAAGAAGAATATTCTTTCCGTGCATCACAGCGGCTGAACGAGAATCTCACTTTACCGATATCTTTTTTAAATGAATCCCGGAACAAACGAATATATAAAACGGCACAATCTTCGGCTGAATATGCGAAAGTCTTCGACGGGCATGATGTCGATTTATTGCTGGCTTATGCCTTCGAAGCGGAAGATATAGATTATTTCAACGGATATCGCCAGCAGTTTCCGAGTAATGATTATACCGTAATGGACATGGGCAGTGCGGAAAATCAACGGTCGGGAGGCTACCTTGAGGGCTGGTCTATCCAGTCTTACTTCGGGCGATTCAAATATAATTACAATCAGAAGTATCTGTTTGAAACAACGGTTCGCTTTGATGGTTCATCCCGTTTTCCCAAAGACAAAAAATTCGGAACGTTTCCTTCTCTGGCTGCCGGCTGGCGAGTGTCCGAAGAAAGTTTCTTCGCTCCGCTCCGTCCCGTTCTCTCTAATTTCAAATTGAAAGCTTCATGGGGAATATTGGGAAATCAGAATATTTCAAACTATCCTTATCAATCCACTTTGTCCTCGGGCCTGAATTATTCGTTTGGCGGCGCCGCCTATACCGGCGCCGGATTGACTCAGCTGAAAGACCCGCTATTGCATTGGGAATCCACCCGGACTGCCGATGCCGGCGTTGAAATCGGGCTGTTTAACGGACTGGTTAATTTGAACGCATCCTATTTCTATCGACATACTTATGATATTCTATATAAGCCGTCGGCCAGTGTGTCGACCGTGTTAGGATTGGAACTTTCTGAAATCAATACAGGTAAGATGGATAATAAGGGATTTGAATTTGATATTTCACACCAAAACAGATTTAAAGATTTCCGGTATAAAATATCAGCCAACTTGAGTATCATCCATAATGAAGTGATGGATCTGGGGGTGGGCAATGTCGAACAACCTAACGGATTAGTCGGTAATGGCTCCAATCTCTTTATTGGTTATCCGATGGAAATGTATTACGGGTATTTTTCTGACGGCGTCTTTTTAGATGATGCAGATATTGCCGCCTGGCCCGACCAGACCAAAGTAACGACAAATCCCCGTGCCGGAGATATCCGCTATAAAGATATTAACGGTCCGGAAGGGAAACCGGATGGCGTAGTAGATCCGACGTATGACCGGACCTATCTCGGAAGCCGTATCCCGCAGTATACGTATGCATTTAATCTTGATTTGGGATATAAAGGGTTTGATATAAGAGCATTTTTCCAGGGCGTTGCAGGAGTGAAAGGTTATCTGGATGGCTATGTAGGATATGCATTTTATAATCTTGGAAGTATTCAGAAATGGCAGATTGACGGGCGTTATAATCCGGCTAATCCTCAACGGTATGTAGAGTATCCCCGGTTGGAGATATTAACTAATTCGCTTGCCGGAAATTATGTTCAATCCGATTTTTGGGCGCTCAATGCATCCTATTTGCGCATAAAAAATCTGCAGGTAGGCTATACGCTCCCACAGTCGATTGTGCAGCCGTCGCACATAAACAGATTGCGCATATACTTCAGTGCAGATAATTTATATACGTTTAAAAAATACCGGAAGGGCTGGGATCCTGAAATCAATACCGGCGGGGCTTATTATCCGATTCTGGCAACGTATGTGTTTGGTATCAATATGAATTTTTAATTTAACAAAACGCTTATGAAAACTAATAAGATATATTGTACATTTTTGGCAACAGGCGTCTCTATCGGATTACTGCTACTTGTTTCCTGCCTTGATAATTTGGAAAAATCACCAACCAATCAATTCGATAATGCAACGTTCTGGACAAATGAAACGAATGCATTGATTGGACTAACCGCCACTTACAGAGGTAATCTGAGTTATGATTTTCAAGTGGAACCGACCGACTGGTGGTCATACGCCGGCCTTGCGTTTTTGGAATTAAGTACAGACAACGCCTATGACCGGCGGGGTGACAATTCCAATCTTAACCGGCTGACGAACGGCACGTTGCTGCCGAATAATGCGGTACTGCTTTCTTTTTGGAAAGGTTCATACAAGAAAATAACGATAGCAAATGATTTTCTGGCGCATATTGACGATGTCCCGATGGATGAAACAAAAAAACTGCGGTTTAAATCGGAAGCCCGGTTTCTTCGTGCATGTCAGTATTTTTATTTATCCCAGTATTACGGAGATGCGCCTTTAATCACGACCGTATTAACCGCCGAAGAAGCGAATACGGTAACGAAAACGCCTAAAGATAGAATAGAAGAATTTATTACGCAGGAATATAATGAGGTAATAGCCGGATTGCCACGCCATAAAGATATTCCATCTTCGGAAATCGGACGTGCTTCCAGACAGGCCGTACTGGCATTCCTGGGGCGATTGCAGTTAGCTCAAAAAAAATATCGCGAAGCGGCGGCAACGTATAAACAAATTATTGATTTCGGGGACAATACGATTGATCCGGATTATGCCGGATTATTTATTCCTTCGAATGAAAACAGTTCGGAAAATATTTTCAGCACACAATTTATTGAATTGAAAGCGCCTAACTATTTGCCACAACATGCATATCCGGCGATCGCAGGCGGCTGGCATTTTATCAATCCGTACGAAGCATTAGCCATTCATTACGATTTTACTGACGGGACTCCGTTTTCTTATGATGATCCGAGGTTTAACCTGGGTAACAGGGCGGAAAACCGCGATCCGCGTTTCGGATATACTTTTTTATGGGATGGCTGTTCTTTTGGAGAAAAAATATATGACTGCCATCCGGACCATACAGCATCTATTGATCAGTTGACGGTGTCCAAACAGGCTACCCGGACAGGATATGGTTTGCGGAAATATTTTGACGAAACGTTTGCCGGCGATTTGGCTACCGGTTATGGCGGCAATATGCCGGTTATTCGTTATGCGGAAGTGTTGTTGAGTTATCTGGAAGCTGTTTTGGAATCCGGCGATCCGATAGCACAACCTTTATTGGATGAGACAATTAATAAAGTCAGAGGACGCGCATCGGTGAATATGCCTCCTGTTACCGAGTGTGATGCCGGAAAACTGCGTCCCGTTCTGAGAAAGGAGAGGCGTATTGAATTAGCGATGGAAGGTATTCGTCTGTGGGATATTCTGCGCTGGAATATTGCAGGAGAAGTACTGACGGGAGACTTCTGGGGTGCACCTTTCCCTGATTCGCAGGGAGCCTTGAATCTCCCTAACGGGTATCCTCCGGACCCTTATCATAGATGGTGGGTTACGAAAAAGAATTTTCGCGCAGGGCAAGACGAAATCTGGCCGATACCGGAAAGCGAAACAAATATTAATCCGAATCTCAAATAATTATGTTGCGAATGAAAACTGCCGGCTGGTGGTATAAATTGTTGGCATTGTCCTTTTTTACATTCCACACCATCAGAGTTGAAGCTAAAAGCGATAAAAAACCGAATATCATTTTTATTTTGGCAGATGATATTGGTTATGGAGACTTTGGCTGCTATGGAGCAAATAAAATTAGAACGCCGCATATAGATTCTATTGCTCATAACGGGGTAATTTTTACAAATGCGTATTCTCCGGCATCCACATCTTCTCCTACACGTTATGCGTTAATAACGGGTGAATATGCCTGGAGAAAAAAGGTTGGAATATTACCCGGAAATGCAAGTCTGAGCATAGATACATCTGCTTATACATTACCCCGATTGTTGCAGGATGCCGGGTATTGTACGGGTTTGGTAGGGAAATGGCATTTGGGTTTGGGTACGCCGGAACGTCCGGTAGATTTTAATAAGGAGATTATACCGGGACCTCTTGAGACAGGATTCGATTATGCTTATTTCTATCCGGCAACTAATGATCGAGTTCCCTGTATCTATATCGAAAATCATAAGGCGGTAAACTTACGGGACGACGATCCAATTGAAGTGTCATACCGTCATAAGGTGGGGAAAGAGCCGACAGGGAAGGAAAATCCGGAGTTGCTGAAATTGAAATCCTTTAGAGGGCATGATGGGACGATCGTTAATGGTATTGGCCGTATTGGCTGGATGTCCGGAGGTCGGCAGGCGCACTGGACTGATGAAACAATGGGTGAAGTTTTTCTGGAGCGCGCCATTCATTTTATTAATCAACAAAAAGTTCATGAGCCGTTTTTCCTTTTGTTTGCAACACATAATGCACATGAACCGCGTGTACCCGGGCCTTTGTTTAAAGGGAAAAGTAATGCCGGTATCTATGGTGATGTAATCGAAGAATTTGATTCATACATAGGTGAAATTGTTAAAGCCTTAAAGCGGAAGGGCATTTATGACAATACGCTTCTTATCATTACCAGCGATAATGGCCCTCAAATAAAGGAAGGTTATGAAGATGGCGGATTGGAAAGTCTTAACCGGCATGATCCGTATAGTGGATTACGGGGGACAAAAGGTTCTCTTTATGAAGGTGGCGCGCGTGTCCCTTTTATTGTGTCCTGGCCGGATCAACAAATAAAACCTTTTGTTCAGGATCAGCCTTTTTGTTTTATTGATATGCTTTCGACGTTTGCTTCACTGACGGGACGGGAAATATCTGCATCTCAATCAAAAGATTCCCGGGATGCATCTTCCCTTTTCTTCGAATCTCAGGTAAAAACCTATCGCGAATACATTATGATACAGGATAATTCAGGTAATGTAGCTCTTCGAAAAGGAGACTGGAAATATATCCCTTCTTCCATTCCGGATAAAGCGGAGTTATATAATTTGAAAGATGATTATAAGGAACAGGCGAATTGTATTGAAATGGAAAAAAATAAATTTTCAGAACTGAACGATTATTATCAAACAGAGTATAGATCAGTAAATCATTTAAAATGAAGAAAACAGTTATTTCATCCGCATTCCCCATTCTGTCAACAGGTTTGGGCGGATTATTGTGTGTTTCCTGTACAGGGAAAGACAATGTGAAAAAGTTCCCGAACGTGCTTGTTATCATCGCTGATGATCTTGGTTACGGCGACGTTAGCAGTTATGGGAGTCAAACGATTCAAACGCCGAATATAGACCGGCTGTCCGGCGAAGGACTGCGTTTCACACAAGGGTACAGTACTTCGGCTACTTCAACGCCGAGCCGTTATGGATTGATGACCGGGATGTATCCCTGGCGAAACAAAGATGCCAAAATCCTGCCCGGTGATGCTCCGTTAATTATCGACACGCATGTACAGACGCTGCCTAAATTGATGCAGGAAGCCGGTTATGCTACCGCCGCTATCGGTAAATGGCATTTGGGATTGGGAGACGGACATGTTGACTGGAATACGGCGGTCAGCCCGAATCCATCGGATATTGGTTACGAATATTCGTACATACAGGCGGCGACGAATGATCGTGTCCCGTGTGTGTTTGTCGAAAACGGAAAGGTTGACGGACTTGATCCGGCGGATCCGATTTATGTCAGTTACAGGGAGAACTTCGATGGCGAACCGACAGGCAAACTGAATCCGGAACTGTTGAAAATGCATCCGAGTCACGGGCATGACATGTCTATCGTAAACGGTATATCGCGTATCGGTTTCATGAAAGGAGGTAAGGCGGCGCGCTGGACAGATGAAACAATGGCTGAAGTTTTTGTGACGAAAGCGAAAAAATTTATCCTTGAACACAAAGATCAGCCTTTTTTTATGTACTTTGGTCTTCATCAACCTCATGTTCCCCGTGTCCCGAACGAAAAATTTGCCGGCAAATCGGGAATGGGACCTCGTGGTGATGCTATCCTGGAAGCCGACTGGGGTGTGGGCGAATTGCTGGATTACCTGGAGAAGCTCGGCTTAACGGAAAATACGCTGGTCATCTTTTCGAGTGATAATGGTCCGGTAGTTGATGACGGTTATCAGGATCAGGCGGTGGAACTTTTGGGAGACCATCAGCCGGCCGGACCTCTCCGCGGAGGGAAATACAGTTTGTTCGACGGAGGAACGCGCGTGCCGTTTATTGTCCGTTGGCCCGAAGAAATTGAACGGGGTAAAGTGTCGGATGCCGTTGTCTGTCAGATGGATTTGGTAGCCTCTTTATCGGAACTGACCGGTGTGCCGTTAACTCAACAGTATGACAGTCGGAATGTTTTAAACGCTTTACTGGGAAAATCGCCGCAGGGACGTTCGGAACTGGTTATCGAAGGGATACGCAATCTGGCATACCGTGAAGGCGACTGGGTTCTTATTCCGCCTTCGGAGGGGCCGGCTTATGTGGAAAACACCGGAACAGATACCGGCCGTTCTCCCGAATATCAACTCTATAATTTGAAAACAGATTTGGGACAACGAATCAATCTGGCGACACAAGAGTCGGAAAAAGTCGAAACAATGAAAAGAGCATTGGATAAGATTGCAGATAAGGCCTTTCAATGAAAATAACGTAAGCATGCCAGACGCATTATCAGCGCCGGTGGCCCGTTCCCGTCAATGATGGAGAATTGAGGTAACCGGCGCTGAATGTTTCCGGGAATGCATCGTATGATTTGCCGATATCCATCCATATAACAAAAAATCCATTGCGAACCGACAGGTTGCAATGGATTATAATGAGAATTTTGCTCTCCCTCTTGGACTTAGGATAGTATAACATTATCATATATTATATCACTATTTTAATATTTATAATGCTAATATATAGCATATTAGAAAATTAAATGTAACATTATGTAATACTTAATGTATGTTAATATCACATTTTTTCCGTATCATTTTCCGTACCATTTGGTTCAAATCCACTTTTATTTTGTATCTTTGCCGAAAAAAAAATAATGGCAAAATACGATTGTAGATTTCAACTAAAATTACCGCACTCAATCCAAAAATCAGAAATAAGACTAAGGGTTTCTTTCGATTATAAGGAGTTTGTTTGGAATGTGAAAGACACTTTAGGACGTGTGTTGAAAACTTATCCACAACTTTGGGATTTTGAAAAACAATACCCAATATCAAAGGGCAAGATACCCGCAAAATTTCAGAATGAAACATCCAATTTGCAGGTTATTAGCAACACAATAGATACGGTAAAAGTATATATAAATGAAATAGTAAATGAATATGCATTGCAGAAAATATCCATAAAGAAAGATTTACTGCGAAAAGAACTGATGGTGAAAATGGGATTGGCAGAAAAGAAGAAAGAAATTACCCTGCATCGTTTTTGTATGGAAACGATTAAGGATATGGAAAACGGCATTTTGTTAATTGACAATACGAAACGTTATACCCAAAGTACAATAGACAAATACAAATATACTTGTCAAATTTTGGAAGTTTTTAAGCCAAATACGACTTTTAGTCAAATAGACAAAGATTGGTATAACAGTTTCATTCAATTTTTAACACATAAACAATCAATCACATACAAAGACAAAGAGGGAAACGAGCAATTGTTTCATAAAAGAGATCTGCAGCCTGCTTCCATTG
>JAIRZF010000073.1 GCA_031267385.1 Dysgonamonadaceae bacterium
CTTGCGGTTGCCCAAAACGACGGCGTCACGTTCTCTCCCGAAACGGGAGGTGTCGGCAAAAACGAGACCTGGGCTACTTTCGGCGTTCTCTCCAAAGGCGACGGCGTCCTGAAAGCAACTCTGACCCATCCTTGCGGCACAAGGGAAGCGACCCAAACGATCCACGTGGACTATCCGACCGGGATGGAAAAGGTAACAGCGAATGAAGTAGCGGTTTATCCTAATCCTACTTCGGGCGTCATAAAGGTTTCCGGGACAAAGCTGAACCAAATTATCCGCATAATGGATGTTGCAGGTTCGCTCAAAGGCTCCTATCCTGCTCAAGACGCCGAAACGACGATCGATTTGTCAGGTTATGCCAAAGGAACCTACCTGGTGCATTACGGCGGCAAAGCGTTCAAGGTGGTGAGGAAGTAGGGGCGAATAATTATTCGCCCGTACTCTCCTGGCTCTCTATCTCCACCCCCCAGATGAATCTGGGGGTTATACAAAGGCAACCCCTATAGGGTTGCCTTTGTAGTAGAGACGCAATGCATTGCGTCTCTACATTAGGGTCTGAGAGATAAAGATTTTGCCCTATATCGGGTGGCTGGATATTTTTCATAGCACCTCAAAAAAGGAATTAACCTAAAAGTTAAGAAAAAATTCGTTCAAATTTTGTTCAGGGGAGATTTTCAGTTTTTTTCTTAACCGGTATCTGTTGTTTTCCACTCCTCTTAAAGAAATATTCAGCAACGATGCGATGTCTTTGGATGAGAGGTTTAATTTCAGGCAGGCGCACAGTTTAAGGTCGTTGGAGGTTAAATCGGGATATTGTTCTTTAAGATGTTTGAAAAAACCGGTGTGTTTCTGCTCAAATTGGATCAGGAACATTTTCCAGTCTTCATCAATATCCATGTTTCGATTCAACAAGCTTTCGACCTTGAAATACAGCGGGCTTAATATTTTTTTGCCTGAATAACTGTTGTAAAAGTCATCAATCTCCTTTTTTACTTTCAGGATCAATTCATTTTTTTGAATAATAAAAGAGGTCTGTGCGAAAAGTTCTTCATTTTTTTCTTCGATTTCTTTTTTTAGATTCAGGTTCTGACGATGAAGTCGTTGTTCTTCTCTCATTCTGACTTTGAGCAAATGGAGGTTCCGGTATCTTCTCAGGATCATGAACCAAATGCTTAACATGACCATAATGAAAATAAAAAAGTAGCCGGCGAATGTCCAGGGACTGGCATACCAGGGAGGTAATATTGTAAAAGAGAACCTGACCGGATCGGAGTGATTGCCCAGATTGTCAATTGTTCTGAGAATAAAAGTATAGTTTCCTTTGGGTAAACGTTCAAACAGGACTTCATTTATTTTTGCCGGTTTAGACCAGCCGTTGCTTACTCCTTCCAACTGGTATTGGAATGAAAGGTTTTTGGATAAAACATTTTTTGATGAAAAAATAAACAGGATCGTATTTTGAGAATAGGAAATGTCATTTCCGGTTTTTCCCGGGGATATATACCGTTTTTGATCCTTTGCATTTATTGTTGTGACGGATCGTATATGTGGAGGTGAAATGATGGAATCTTTTTGTAAAACGATATTGTTGTTGTACAACAGGAATCCGTTATCCAGGCAGATAAGGCTCAATGAGTCGTCTAAAGCGACGGCATTTTCATATACATTCACCAGGGACAGGTTGTGATGTCCGATGTCAAACCGGTCAACAATCCGTAGAGTATATCCATCGTAAAAGAATTTATAAATACCATTTCCCGTTATTGCAAAAAACAAGTTATCCGACAGTGTAACAATATTTTTCAGAGAATGAATCCCTTCAAAACAGCGATTCATATCTTCGTATTCCACAATTTTATCTTGTAAATCGTCGTACACATAAAACCGGTCATTACCCAGAAAAATAACCCTGTTCCCCAATTTAAATACCCTCAGATGGTAGGGCAGGCCGTCATCTTCATTTCCTCCAAATGCTCCGAGAAGTTTTATATCATTGATGTTATCATTTATGCGGCAGCGGTATAATCCTTTTTGAGCATGTCCGAGCCAGAGATTTCCCAGGTGATCGGACTGAATTGAAATGATTGGTTCGGGAATGTCATAAAGCTTGTTGATTACCTCATAATCCGCAGAGATGATCCTGGGCAGGTAGTAAGTTCCCAGAAGAAAATAGTTCTCTCCTTTGTAATTGAAATCGGTTGTCTTATATATCCCCACATGCGGTTCTGCCGAAGATGTGACGTTCAGGTTTTTGTCAATGATCTTCAAACCGTAATTATGTCCGCAGATCAACTTGTCGCCGTCGGTTTTTATGTCCCAGATTTGTCCACTGGTTTGGTCTACCATTTTCATTTGGGAGAGGGAACCCGGTTGATTTAATTGATCCCTGGGGATATAAAATACACCTTGATTGGTTCCTAAGAAAAGTTTATCATCAAAAAGCGCGGCAGAATATACAGCGCCTGTACCTCCTGAAGGATTGATATGGCAATCCATTCCCCGCAAGAATTGAATGTAGCTGATCCCTCTGTCTAATGCGATCCATATATTTCCGCTATTGTCTTCGAATAAAGCCAGTAAGGTATTGTCTTGCAGAAAATTGTCGGAAGAAAAATGGTTGACTGTTTTTCCGGAAAGATCTACTTCATACACTCCATTAAGGATAGTGCCGATAAAATAATTTCCATTTTTCTTTAAAATTCCACAGTTAATTTCGTATTGACGCCCTATTTGTGAAATATCCGTATCCCATTTTTCAAAACGATTTCCGTCGTAGATGTAGAAACCCATGGTTGAAGTTCCTATCAGGTATTGCTTTCCGGGAAAAGGCAGGATTATCCGGACTTCTGTCCGGCTAAAAATATGACTGCCGGGGATCTCGTTTAATTCGTTATTTTCCAGTCGGTACAGGCCGTTGCTTATTTTTTGAACCCATAATTCATCATATACTTTCATCAGGAAAATGACGTTACTGTTGCCGGTGCTGAATATGCTGATTTTTTGGTAGTCGTATATATAGATATGACTGAATGATTGAAAATAGATCAGACCGTCTGTCGCCCATATTCTCCATATGTCGTCGTTGTGCATATTTTCTTTTCCTAAATCTTTACTCAGAGAGGTATAGGTTAAATCTCCGGAAAGATCGCGTTTCCACACGCCGAACTCTTCGTATCCACCGGTATAAATTAAATTGTTGGGAGCGATTGCGACTGCACGGACGACTTCCGCTTTTGGTAATGAATATAGTTTCCAGCTGATCCCATCGAATTCCAATAATCCTTTGTCGTTACCAAAGTACATGATCCCCAATGAATCCTGGCCGATTGCCCAGTTTTTATTGGCTGCGTGATACCCGTCCCTGTAGAAATTGATCACATTGGGTTTGTTGGCGTCAATAAGTCCTATGGAAAAAAAAGTAAAAAAAAGAACACCCAAAAACTTTGGGATGAAAACTCCTATGAAGGAATTTGAAGTGTGTTTTCTCATTTTCACTTTTGACGGATTCTATCTTGTAAAATTACAATAGTTGTTCGAATGATTTATGTATTATACATAGTTGTGAGCCGTTTACCACTGTTTTTTACTTACGACATTCACGGACGCTCATCCGGAAGAATATCCGACGCCTGAACATCCTCTTCTCCTCCTGATTCAGCAGCGGCTTCGTCCGGATTTTCGGGTCTCTGTTGTTCTAGTATCTCCTGGGAACGGGATAACCATTTGCGTTTACCGAATATTTTTTCGAGATCGTCGGAATAAATAACTTCTTTTTCGAGCAGAATATCGGTCAATGCACGATGTTGTCCCGAATGATCCGACAACAATTGCTTTGCCCGTGCATATTGCTCGCCGATAATGCGTTTTATTTCTTCGTCAATCAACAGGGCTGTTTCGTCGCTGTAAGGTTTAGAGAAACCCCAATCCTGTCCGGTGGCGTCGTAGTAGTTGATGTTCGGAAGTTTTTTGCTCATACCGAAATAAACCACCATCGCATGAGCCTGTTTGGTCACTCTTTCCAGGTCGTTTGATGCTCCTGTGGAAATATGTCCACTGAAAAGTTCTTCAGCGGCGCGACCTCCCAAAGTCGCACACATTTCGTCCTGTAGTTGCTCGTAGGTTGTAATTTGCCTTTCTTCCGGAAGATACCATGCCGCTCCGAGGGCTTTCCCACGAGGAACGATGGTCACTTTTACCAGTGGATTGGCATGTTCCAGTAGCCAGCTCAAAGTGGCGTGACCGGCTTCATGCAAGGCAATTGCACGTTTTTCCTCCATCGTGGTAATTTTTGATTTTTTCTCCAAACCTCCCACAATGCGGTCGACGGCGTTCATAAAATCTTCTTTTTGAACGAATTCTTTCCCATTCCGGGCAGCTATCAATGCGGCTTCGTTGCAGACATTTGCAATATCGGCTCCGGAGAATCCCGGCGTCTGACGGGCCAGAAATTCCGTATCGACGGAAGAATCTATCTTGATGTTGCGCAAGTGCACGATAAAGATCTCTTTGCGGTCGTTCAGTTCCGGGAGATCAACATTGATCTGGCGGTCAAAACGTCCTGCGCGCAGTAATGCTTTGTCGAGGATATCCGCACGGTTGGTTGCAGCGAGGAGGATGACCCCGGTGTTGGTGCCAAAACCATCCATTTCCGTCAATAATTGATTCAGTGTGTTTTCGCGTTCGTCATTTGAACCCATGTTCGGATTTCGTCCGCGAGCGCGTCCTACCGCATCAATTTCATCAATAAACACAATACAAGGCGCTTTTTCTTTGGCTTGGCGGAACAAATCCCGGACACGTGATGCGCCGACACCGACGAACATCTCCACAAAATCGGAACCGGAGAGGGAGAAGAACGGGACGTCAGCTTCACCGGCGACTGCTTTGGCCAACAGGGTTTTGCCTGTTCCCGGAGGGCCTACGAGTAATGCTCCTTTCGGAATTTTGCCTCCCAGATCGGTATATTTAGATGGGTTCTTGAGGAAATCCACGATTTCTTCAACTTCCTGTTTTGCTTCCGACAATCCGGCAACATCCTTGAAAGTCACTTTTTTGACGGGAGTTGATTTGTCATAGATCTGTGCACGGGCGCGTCCGACATTGAATATGCCTCCGCCTCCGCCTCCCGACATACGCCGCGCCAGGAAGATCCACAGAAAGATCAATAATGCAAATGGGAGTATATTCAGAAGTATACTCCACAACAGATCCTGGTCTTCATCGTATTTTACTTCCGCAGTAATACCGTTTTCTCTTACGGTCTTATCATAAAAATCAGAAAATTTATCTGGAGAAGGTATCATGACGGTAACCGCCGGTTCCACGTCTTTTTGTCCGAATAAGAAACTGTTTCCAGTGTTGGAGCTATCCGGTTTAAACACGGAAGCAATCTGTTCTTTACGGAGTGTTGCCACGACAAGATTCTTTTTGCTGAAGACAACCATTTTGCTGAAATAATCGTCTTTTGCCATTTTCTGAAATTCGGTCCATCCGACTTCTTTACTGGAAGACCCGTTATTGTTCGTGAAAAACACAGCTAAAAGTATGATGACGACTAAGAGATATATCCAGTTCATATTGAACCTGAATTTCAAATATTTATCGCCCGGCTCGCCTGCAGGCATTTGCGACTTGTTACTTCTTTTGCTATTATCGGCCATGATTAATTAATATATGTCTGGTATAGTGTTTATTTTAGCGTCTGCCCACAGATTTTCCAAATTATAATATTCTCTCATTTCAGGGAGAAAAATATGTACGATGACACTGCCATAGTCCATAGCGATCCATTGGGCTTCTTTCATTCCGATAGCGCCCAACGGTTTTTCCCTCATGTCATTGGAGACTTTATCCCAAACAGAGTCGGAGAGAGCGGAGACCTGAGTGGGAGAATTACCTTCACAGATAATAAAGTACATGCAAATAGACCCTTCTAATCCGGTCAGATCTATGGTAGTGATGTTGTGACCTTTTTTATCCTGCAGACTTTCAATAATTTTATTTACCAATAAATTTGTTTCGTTTTCTTTGCTCATTCAAATAGTGTTACATGTAATTTTCGGGATTACAAAGGTAATCTCTTTTTTTGTTAATGCAATGTTCTTTATACAAAAACAAACGGGGAAATCAAAAGGTTTCGGAATGGATACCCGATTGCGGGGTAAAATGTGGAATGAAGATTTGCTACCCTCCTTGATTTTGGAGCAAAAAGCATCGAAGCCGGAGCAAAAAGCATCGACTTCAGAATGGGTAACCGATTGCGAGGTAAAATGCGGAATTGTGTTTGAAACTGCCTTTCAGGAAAGTCAGGCGTTTCCCTTCGGCCAAGGCCGGATCATAGACCCTGGTACCTCCGTCGAGACGTATGATCAAAAATCCGAGGTCGATCCGAAAACCGGCTCCTGTTCCGACCGCAATTTCTTTGTAAAACCCGGACGCCTTAAAGTGTCCTCCCGGCTGATTCGGATATTCTTTGATTGTCCAGATATTTCCTGCGTCAATAAATGTCGCCAACTCAAGCCATTTAATCCATTTATACCGGTATTCGGCGCTGAGTTCCATCCGGATATCTCCGACATGATTGGTGGGATCTCCTTTTCCTGCACTGTATGAGCCCGGTCCCAGGTAACGGGTGCTCCATCCCCGGATGCTGTTCGGCCCTCCGGAATAGTACCGTTTTTCGAACGGGAGGATACTGGAATTTCCATAAGGATAAGCAATTCCGAAAGCGGCATGAAAAGCCAGTCCGTTTTTCCCGTTCAACCGGATCGTCTGGGAGAAGTCAAAATCTCCTTTTATGTATTGAGCAAAAGGGTTTCCGAAGATGGTATATTGTCCGGAGGAAGACTTTTTTGCACCGGCCAGATTGAGTATCCGGTTCAATACGTTTCCGGATGCTTCGGCATTAAACCGGATCGTATATAGCCGCTGTCTGTATCCTCCCTGTTCTTTGTTGTTGCTGAAAATGAGGCTGTATCCGATACCGGCGGTAAAAATGTCTTCATAACTGTATTTGGTCAGGGAATCCACCTGATTGAGGTATTCTTGGAATTCATCGGATTTCCAGGGCATTATTGCATAGTTGATGTCGAGTAAACTCAACGATTGATTGAGGGTTTGTTTTTCGTTATTCCACAGGATTTTCCAGTTCAGATTAAAAAAATTCCGGGTATATTCCGGGCGTTTTTGTACATCAAAACCGATACCGTATTGTGTGCTGACGTTAAACCGGTCTTTGATGGCTTTTCCGATAAAAGGGAAATGCAATTTAGGGAATGTCAGGGTCGGGTTTATCCTGAATTCATAAAAATTTTGGGCCAGGAGATCTGCCGATTCGGCATGTACAAACTCGTAAGCGCCCCGCAAACGTATATTGAGCCATTCTGCGCCATTGAACAGGTTGTGATGTCCGTATGCGATGTTGGCTGCTATTCCGAGATCGCCGGCTTTGTTGGTGCCGTCAAGTTCAACCTGCATACTGTGTATGTCTCCGGGAGTCAGGTAGATATTACAGTCCAGAAGGCTTGAGTCGGGATAGTTGCCTTCGACATACCGGACATTTGTCCTTCCCACATTTCCCAGTTGGTTGAAATAGTTGTAAGTCCTGTTTCCCCTGGATTCCTGAAAGAGGGATCCGGGGCGAACCATTACATTATCGTCAACGACGGAAGGTCGCAGGAAACGGATGCTGTCATAGAGGATATTTATTCCATTGTAACGGATGGAATCGACTATTTTGTAGTCTTCAATGTTCAGGGGATCAAATCCGCTGTAGACGGTGACTTTACCGATATGATGCGGTTTTATTTGTGTCGTATCATTCATGATCATGCTTATGTCGGCCTGATGCGAATTCAACGTGGTATCGACCAGATAATGTAAATTATTTTCGGTAGAAGTGTAATATCCGTGGTCGCGCAGCAGGGAACTGATTGCAGAGCGTTCTTTTTCAAGGGTCTCCATATCAAACAGGGCTTCGGGTTTGACGGCGATATTCTGTTGTTTTCTTTTTCCCAGAATACTGTCTATTCTTGCATCCGGGATTTTGATGTTATAGTTCCGGATGCGGTAAGGCTTGTTGCTTTCGATGTGGTAATGAATTTTCACTTTTTTATCTGAAGTATCTATTCTGGAGTCTACTTTTGCGTTGAGATATCCTCTGTTTTTCATCCCGATGATCAGTTCTCTTACCGATTGTTGTTCGAGCCGTTGATTGTAGATGACAGGAGGTTCTCCCAGTTGTCTGATTTTACGGTCGAACCATTTGTTTGTATCTCCTTTCACCAGGTTGTAGATCTTCAGGCGAAGTTTCGGATCGTTGGGTTTTTGCTGAATATACCCTGCCATTTCTGCTTTTGGAATATTTTCGGCGTCAATATCGAGGCTTACGGCATCCAGCAGATATTTTCCGTCAGGTATGTATTTTGTGGTGCTGCAGGAAGAAATAAGCAGGCAAAAAAGGATTATAATATTGTATTTGCAATGCTGCTTCATTTTTTTATGATGGATTTGATTTTTTGAAATAATTTTTTGAATGTCCGGGCTTCTTTTCTGTACATGATGCCTACGCCTTGCGTCCTTTTGGCTCGTTCAAAATATTGATTATTCGTTATATCGTATGCTTTGAGAATTACATTTCCCGATTTTGTCAATTTAAATTGAATGTCAAAATCGCCGGTAAAGTTATCATTACCGTTTGTTGCGGACGAAGAGGTATTTTTATATCCGATATTGCTGCTGACTGTCATCCGGTCGTCAAACAAACGTGTTGAAACATTAACATCCATTTCTACGTCCGACATATTTCCATTATTGGCGTGCAGTTCGGTACCGATCGACCAGTTTTCACTTAAAACCCCGGATAACAAATTGTTCAATTGTGAGGTAATCGTGGAAGATGCGAGTGATGTCCACAAATCGGTTCCCATATTCCGGGACTGAGACGAATTGACCTGAAAGAAGGTGTTGAAAGCTAATAAATAAGCAAATTCCCTGATCTTGACATCGTCGGAATACATTAATCCGTCGGCTTTACGTTTGATTTCTTCCCGTTCACCGGGAAATTCGATGTCGTATTTCAGATTCATTTTATTGAGATCTCCTGAAACGGATAAGGTGGCATTGGCCGGGATCTTTGTTGTCGCCACGATATTTCCAAAATTTTTATCCAGTGTCGTGAGGTCGACCCTGGTAGAATAGACTGCTGTGGCGCTGAATGTCGTCGACATTGGGTCTCCTCTGAAAGACAGTGTTCCGCCTTCTTTGATTGAGAAAGACTTCTTTGTGATGTTTTTAAGGGAGAGCGTGCAATTTCCTTCTTTTATGGTGTATACTCCCAGGAGGGACATTTTGGAACTGTTCATGTCGTATGAGAAATCAATCGTTCCTGTTCCTGTAAAAGTGGCCGCATCTTTTGTCTGTGGATTGAAAACCGCGCCTGTTTTCAGTCCGGGATCGATTGACAGGGATATGTTTAATTTTACAGGGAGCGCCCGGGTTTCCGGAGCCCGTCTGTCGTAGGAAGAAGTATTGACGATACTGTCTTCCCCTGTATTGATAAATGTGATACTGCTGTAACGTTGAGCTTCATCCGCCGATTCGGGAACTGTGACCATGATGGTTGAGTTTGGACTGTTTGTGAGACGTGCATTGAGCAGGACGTCTTTATTGTTGGAGGTCACCTTGAGGTTTCCATTGATACGTAAAGTTCCATAAAATAGGCTGTCTGTCTGCTGAGCATTATTTAAAACCAGAAAATCGTGGAAATCCAGATTCAGTTTGGGGTTGAATTCTGCGAAATTGCGGTGCTGAATAATTCCGTTCAATACGGCCGGATGATTATTTTGGTCTGTGATGCGGAAATTTTCTATGCTGATTTGATTCGATGTAATATTGATTGTGTCTGAAAATTTATATTGAGTATTCAGCATGGAAACTCCGACATTGGCGTTGTTTGCAAAGAAATTTCCTTTCAGTTCAGGCGCTTTCATGCTTCCGGAAACCTTGATTGAAGCTCCTATGTCGCCGCTTAATCCGAACAATGTGCCTGTGGTGAACGGGCTGAGCCAGTCGAGAGGGATTGCATTGATATTGACGCCGGCCTCTATCCTGTCTTCTGCCGGGAATAGTTTTCCCTCGATCATAGAGTTTGTCCTGTTTTCACGGACAAAGTCAACTTTGAACATCAGCGCCCGGATTTCGTTGCTCCAGTCGCTGGTAAGGTTCAGAGTTCCTATGTTTTGCCCTTCGGAAACAATGTCCCTGATGGAAAACCTCTTTGTAAATATCAATGGAGTTGTCGGCAGTTCTTTCAGTATGATTTCTCCGTCAACTTCCCCTTTCAGGTTCAACTTGAGTTTGAGGACATCAGCTAATGTTTCCAGTTGAATATGAGCGACGTCTAGTTTTAAAGAGTCTGAAGGATCTTTGGAGACAACGCCATTCAGCTTGAAATATTCATTTTCGGAATGGGTGAGTGAAAAATCCCCGATGATGTATTTTTCTTCTTTGAACAACATGGAGATTCGGGAGGGCGTAAGCTTGAACGGTTCTCCATTTACTTTTAACTCTCCGGATTGAATATCAAGTTCTACTTTTTCCGGTTGATCTTTTTTGTCAAATTCCAAGTATACATCCGTGGCTATTTTAAGATCTGTTATCAGACTGTCGGCTTCAGATACGAGATTTTGAATACAGGCGTTCAGATTGAGCCGGTGCAGGATCGTGTCTGTTTTTAAATCTATTGATGTATTGGAAAAATGATTATTGTCGTAGATCAGATCCGGAATGCCGGCTTGTAGTTCAATTGAAGATTGCGCTGCGTTATAGTTTCCTTTTACAGACGTAACTCCGGGCATTGAAAAGGGCAGATCCATTATTTTTTCAAGGGCTTCGGGATTTTTGATGTTGAGATTGATATTCAACCGGTCTTTTGAATGTCGTTTCCTGCCGGATCCGGGAATAACAACCGCTACATATCCGGATAGAGTTTGCCGGATACTTTTACCTATGCTGTTTAGCATGAAGTTACCCTGTAAGGATGCGTCCAGAAAGTCGGAAGTAACGGACAGATCTTTACTGTTTGCGTTTTCTGCAAGATAATCGATCTTCAATTGTTTATCAAAAAGAACGCCTTTATCCGTTTTGAACATCAAACTGTCCAGGATCAGTGACGCTTTCATTTTTTCGGGATTCAATCCCTTTATATTCATTGTCAATTTCCCGTATAGTTCGGCTCCGGGATAAGCGGGAAGCCGGGTTATCGTGTCATTACTTTTTAACTCTAATTCGATACTGTCGTTAAGATATTTTCCGTGTACGCACACATTCCTGTAAGTATATCCCTCATATCTGAACCGGTCTATATCCAGTTGTATGTCGGCTCCGACTTTTCCCGTATCGTAGACATATCCGGCCGTTCCGTTAACCGTAAACCCGGTCAAGTCGGAAGAAGTCTGCAGGTCGATATTCAGATGGGATAAATTCCCGGTTATTTTTCCCGACAGGTTGATGTCGCCTGTATTTGAAAACTCGCCGGGAAGTGTGATCTGAGCTTCTTTAAGTCCTTTTTCGCTGATGTATAACTTAGTTACAACGACCTCCAGTGCGGATGTTTGCCAATGATTGAAATCTGCAATTTTGGCTGATATTTCCAGGCTTGCAGTTTCACCCAGCGATACCTGAAACCGGGAAAGATTTATTTCCGGGAATTGCCCTTCAAGCGTTCCCGATAGAAACAGGGGGTCTTTTATGTTTCCCAATTCAGGGCTAAAAACTTCCAGATCCATTTTCTTCCCGTCGGAGTTCAGTTTTGCTTCCAGTCTTTTCAGTTCAAATCCGCTTTGTTCTTTGAATGAAAGGTGTTTTAAGTGCATATTTAATTTTTCCGGCTCGATTGATTTGATCCGGATTCCCAGATTGAAATCCGTCAGATGGATATGATCGAAGTTGACAGTCCCATTTTTTATAGTTACGTCATCTATTTCAATGCTCATTTTTGAAGGTTCTTTGGTCTTTGCCGTGTCTTCTGAAGCAAAAGCGTCCATCAAAAATTGGAAGTTGAAAGAGGAGTCCAGGCTATCCCGGTAGACTTTGGCCGTGACGTTGTCGAGTTCGACGGATTTTATGAGCAAGCGGTCATTTAACAATTGCAAAAGATCGAATCCTGCATTTAATGTGCCAATGTAAAGCAGAGTGTCTCCTTTCAAATCCGCTATATATACCTTATCGAGAGTCAATTTGTTAAAAGGGCGGAAAGAAAGTTTCTCAATTTTGATCTTGTTCCCGGTCTTTTTTGTGACTTCACTGATGGCAATGTCTTTTACTTTCTGCTGTACAAAGGGTATCCATAACAGTAGATAAATGAACAGTATCATAGCCGGAATAGCAATGAACGCACTCAATAATATACGCTTAAGCCACTTCATCTTAAATTATAAGATAACATTTTATCCGGTCATTAGGTTCAAAGGATAGGGCTGGTCGACTTGGGATTGATTAATTGTAATACGTTTACATTTTCGAAGTGATCGCCGCATTTCAGCCACTGATTGAGGCAAGCTGTTTGTTTGTATCCACAACGAGTGAATAATTTCATGCTGGCGGTATTTTTTTGTGGAATGTATGCATAAAGTTGTTTCAAAAACAAGAAATTAAACGCATAATCCTCAAGAAGTTTCAAGACATGAAAACCCAATCCTTTCCCCCTGTGAGCGGAATCCAACAAAATCCCAACTCCGGCGCGAAGGTTCATCGGATCGAAATCGTATAAGTCAATAGCGCCGGCGGTACTGTCGTTTTCTTTCAGTACGATCATCAGGCGTAACTGGCGCGACTGAAAAATATCGTGGCGGGCTTCCGATATATATTCTCTCAGCGCAAACTTCGAATAGGGGGCAAGGGCGCTTCCATAAGCCCACAGGTCGGAATCATTTTCCCAACGGAAAAGAGCATCCAGATCTTCGGGTTCCAGCGCCCGCAGTCTGATTAAATCATTTTCTAAGAGAGCCATGATTTTAGATTTTTTTATCTGTTAATACTGTTTCTGATGAAATTGCAATCTGATTCTCAGGATGATATATCCAAAAACGGGTTTTTTTATTTTTGGAACTGTCCATAACGGTAATAATTTCTTCGTATGTTTTTTCCTGAGTATTAAATATGGTATCTTTTCCGGATATGTTGTCGCCGGGTTCTTGTCTCCCGGTGATATTCCGGCCAGTGATCCGGATAAATAATCTCTTAACAGCTGATAATGCCCCGGTTGTATAAATTCCCGAATAAATTAAATAGGTATAAAAGCGGTCGTAATGGGGGTAATGCTTTTTGAAAAAGATCAACATCGCTTCATAAAAGATTTTCACGTAACGAAGATCTTTCTTTGTACTTTCACCCTTGTAATGGATGATTTTTTCAGGAAGATAATAGTTCTTATATCCGGCCTTGGTAATACGATAAGAGAGATCGATGTCTTCCCCGTACATGAAAAAAGTTTCATCCAGTGATCCTGTTTTCTCCAGAGTTTCTCTCCGTAACAACATAAACGCTCCGGACAGGACGTCTACCTGATGTGTTTCATTTTCATTCAGATATTTAAGATGATATTTTGCGAAAACAGGAGATTTGGGAAATAGTCCGGCGATCCCGCTCATTTTACACAGGGAATTCCATGGGGAGGGAAATCCTCTTTTTGATTCGGGGAGAAATGTTCCGTAACCATCGATCATTTTAACTCCCAACCCTCCCGCATCGGAGTGTTCGTCCATGAAATGACAGACATTATCCAATGTATTTTCCGTAATGACGGTATCCGGATTTAACAACAAAATATATTTTCCTTTGGCTGCTTCGATCGCTTGATTGTTTGCTTTTGAAAAACCAGGATTGCTGTGATTTTCAATGAATATAACTTCCGGAAATTTCGGCCTGAGGTATTCTATGGATCCGTCGGAAGAATTGTTATCGACAACAAAAACTTCCGCGTCAGTATTTTTCATAGCCGCAAATACGGAGAGCAAACACTGTTCCAGATAGTATTTTACATTGTAGTTAACAATAATGACGGATAATTTCATATAAAAAAGTTATACGTTTTACGTTATACGTTTTAAGTTTTAAGTTTTAAACGAATCGTTAAATGCCGTCCGATTCACGATTGATCGTCCCAGCGTTATTTCGTCCGCATATTCAATTTCATCTCCGATGGAAACTCCTCTGGCAATTACACTTATTTGTACCTCTAATCCTGAAAGTTTCCTGTAAATATAAAAGTTGGTCGTATCGCCTTCCATGGTGGTACTCAAAGCAAGGATGATCTCTTTAACCACTCCTGATTTTATCCTTTCAACCAGACTTTCAATTTCCAGGTCTGCAGGCCCGATACCTTCCATGGGAGAAATAATACCTCCCAAAACATGATATAATCCTCTGAATTGTCCCGTATTTTCAACAGCCATCACTTCTTTAACGTTTTCAACCACACATACCAACGATGCATCTCTGCCCGGATCGTTGCAGATACTGCATATTTCATCATCGCATATATTATGACAAACGGTACAATATTTCACATTATTGCGTAGACTGATGACCGATTGTCCAAAATTTGTCACTTCCTCCGGACTGCGTTTCAGGGTATGGAGAACCAGTCGAAGCGCTGTTTTTCTCCCTATCCCGGGCAGTTTGGCAAATTCATTGACGGCATTTTCCAATAGGGCGGAAGGGTATTTTTGTATCATTGATTTTTTTGAATTTACATACAAAAATAACTTATTTCATCAAGCTTTGCAAATATCGGGTATTTTCTATACTTTTGCTTTCATTTTGTACAGAATCGGATCTGTATGAAACCAACAAAAGACTAAAATATGAATACCGAAAATGAAAAACCGACAAGTTTACCTGAAAATGCCTACAGGGAACTTCAACCCGGAGAAGAATATCAACCACTTCTGTCTCCATTTAAAAAACATCCGGAAGTTTCTGTCTGGTCTGTTTCCTGGGGTATATTGATGGCTATCTTGTTTTCTGCTGCAGCCGCTTACCTCGGATTGAAAGTCGGACAAGTATTTGAAGCTGCAATTCCAATCGCTATTATTGCCGTAGGCCTTTCCAGCGCTACAAAACGAAAAAACGCCCTTGGTGAAAATGTAATTATTCAATCAATCGGCGCTAGTTCCGGAGTGATTGTCGCCGGAGCTATTTTTACCCTTCCTGCTCTGTATATCCTACAGGCGAAAAATCCGGACTTAAGCGTTAATTTCTGGCAGGTATTCATCAGCTCTCTACTCGGAGGCTGCCTGGGAATTCTTTTCCTAATTCCATTTCGTAAGTATTTTGTGTCTGACATGCATGGAAAATATCCGTTCCCCGAAGCTACGGCCACAACCCAGGTGCTGGTTTCGGGAGAAAAAGGCGGGAATCAGGCTAAACCTTTGATTTTTGCCGGTTTGATAGGCGGTGTTTATGATTTTATAGCAACTACTTTCGGTTGGTGGAATGAAGTTATAACAACTAAAATGGTAGACGCCGGAGCAATGTTGGCAGAGAAAGTTAAACTCGTGTTTAAAGTCAATACCGGAGCTGCGGTGTTGGGTTTGGGATACATCATCGGATTGAAATATACGACCATCATTTGCGCCGGTTCTTTCCTCGTCTGGTTTATTATAATTCCTCTGATGTCCGGTATTTGGGGGAGTGAAGTCCTGAATCAATGGAATCCTGCTATTGTGGACACAATCGGAAGCATGTCCCCGGAAACGATCTTCAAAGAATATGCAAGAAGTATTGGTATCGGAGGCATTGCCATGGCGGGTATCATTGGGATCATACGTTCCTGGAGTATAATCAAAAGTGCAGTAGGACTGGCATCGAGGGAATTCAAAAGTAAAGGATCCGTTCCCAAAGACGCTGTCATACGTACACAACGGGATCTTCCGATGAAATTTGTAGCGATTGCAAGCGGTATCATCCTGGTTTTAATATTCACGTTCTTCTATTTCGGAATTATTAATAATCTGCTTCATGCTTTGGTTGGCTGGTTGCTGGTCACGGTAGTTGCGTTCCTTTTTACCACTGTCGCCGCCAATGCAATTGCGATTGTAGGTACGAATCCGGTTTCGGGAATGACATTGATGACCCTGATTCTGGCTTCCGTGGTGTTAGTAGCTGTGGGATTAAAAGGAACCTCCGGCATGTTAGCCGCTTTGATCATGGGAGGCGTGGTCTGTACCGCCCTTTCTATGGCCGGTGGATTCATCACCGACCTGAAAATCGGCTATTGGCTGGGAAGTACTCCGGCTAAACAGCAAGCCTGGAAGTTTTTAGGCACATTGGTTTCCGCAGCTACCGTAGGTGGCGTAATTCTGATTCTTAATAAATCATATGGATTTACAAGCGGTCAATTGGCTGCTCCTCAGGCAAACGCAATGGCCGCCGCCATTGAGCCGTTGATGTCGGGAGTTGGCGCTCCCTGGTTGTTGTACGGGATTGGCGCCCTGTTGGCTGTTGTTCTGACTTTTTGTAGAGTCCCTGCCCTGGCGTTTGCTTTGGGAATGTTTATTCCATTGGAATTAAATACCCCGTTATTGATCGGTGGAGTTGTCAGTTGGTACGTGAGTACCCGTTCCAAAGACAAGGATTTGAATAAAGCCCGTTTGGAAAAGGGAACTTTGCTTGCATCCGGACTGATTGCCGGAGGCGCTTTGATGGGAGTGGTGAGCGCCGCTATCCGTTTTGCAGACATCAACCTGATAAATGAAAAATGGCTTGCAACCCGATCATCAGAGGCCGTAGCTCTCGTTGTTTATATCGCTTTGATTGCTTATCTGGTTTGGGATAGCATGAGGGCGAAAAAAGAAGAATAAAATAAAATCCCGGTTTTCACCACGAAGACCGGGATTTTTCATCAACAGAACTAAACAAAAAATAAGTCTATAAAAGGCTTCGGTGCAAGGTTCGTTTTATGTCTGAAAAACATCGCATACAACTAAATGCAGGAAATAAGAAAACGTTGCATCAATCGACCCTTTAAAAACAGATTATTTTTTTACATAAATTTTTCCGGATTTGAAATAAATGATTGTATTTTAAAAACTGCATCTAATGAAGAAACTCTTTTCCCTGTCGTTTTGTCTGATTATCTCCGTTTCGTGGATATTCGCCCAGAAATTAACTCATTTATGGACCGGTCAGAGAACTCCTCAGCCTGCAAATGAATTACCTCATGGAAATGCTCCTTTCCAAAAAGTACAAAGGATCCCCAAAATAAAAATCAACCCCCAGTTGATACAGGCCGGGCAAGGGGAATGGATCATAAATGAAGATTGGGAACTCATAGACGGAACATCCGTGATTGAATCGGGAAAGTCGATCTTTGATCCCGGATTGGACACGGATATGTGGTATAATGCAGTAGTTCCGGGGACTATACTCACAACGCTTGTTTCTCAAGGGGTATATCCGGATCCTTATTTCGGATTAAATAACCTGTTTATCCCGGACACTTTGAGTCGCATGGATTGGTGGTACCGGAAAAGTTTTGCTTTGTCGGGATTGGATCGGGACAAAAAGATTCACCTTATATTTGAAGGAATTAATTACAGGGCGGAGGTATTTCTCAACGGGAAAAAGCTGGGGAATATAAAAGGCGCTTTCATCCGGGGAGAGTTTGATATAACAGATTTTATTCACAGAGACGGGAAAAGTAATATTCTTGCCGTACATATTTATCCTCCGGATAATCCGGGCATCCCTCATGAACAGTCAATATTGGCCGGACAGGGTTTGAACGGAGGGATGTTGAGCCTCGACGGACCTACTTTCATCTCTTCCATCGGCTGGGATTGGATTCCCGGTATCAGGGACAGAAATTCAGGAATATGGCAGGACGTGAAATTAAAAATAGGAGGAGGTGTATTGATCGGAGATCCTATGATTATTTCGGATCTGAACCTTCCCGATACGACTTCAGCCCGCCTTAAAATCACGGCGCCGGTCAAAAACCGGAGTTCTGTGCCGGTGCAGGGAACGTTGACGGCTAAAATTGAAAACATTGCACTGCAACAATCGTATTCGTTACAGCCGGGTGAAGATAAAACAATCATTTTCGATCCGCAACAATTTGCTGAATTGACTATTCGTAATCCGCGATTGTGGTGGCCTAACGGATACGGGAACCCGGAATTGTATGAATTAATTTTAGAAACTACAAACTCAAATGTCGTATCCGACACCAAAAAAGTCCGTTTTGGTATCCGGGAAATGTCGTACGAATTGATGGCGCAAAATCCGGAAAAGAAGAATGTGAGATACGAATATAGCCCGGTAAATACCAAAAATCCAGGGAAACCGGTGTTCAATTATGAAGACAGAACCTTTTATACAAAAGACAATCAATTGGCGACATTAAATCCGGAAGCAGATCTGTCCGGATTGAAAGAAATAGCATCCGACGATCCTGTGGGGCCATTTTTGGTCATTAAGGTAAATGGCGCCCGTATTTTCTGCCGGGGTGGAAACTGGGGAATGGACGATGGAATGAAGAGAGTCGGACGAGAGCGTTTAGAGCCTTATTTCCGCTTACATCAGGACGCTAATTTTAATATTATCAGAAACTGGACGGGAGAATCGACGGAAGAAGTCTTTTATTCTTTGTGCGACGAATATGGCATGATGGTTTGGAATGACTTCTGGATCACAACAGATGATACGGTTGAACCGAATGATTTCCGGTTGTTTATGGATAATGCCGGGGATGCTGTGCGACGCTTCAGAAACCATCCTTCTATTGCAGTCTGGTGCCCGCGGAATGAAGGATTTGCTCCCGAAGGTTTGAGTCTGATGCTTTCGGAAATGATGGCAAAAGAAGATCCGTCCCGTCATTATCATGGCCAGTCCCGGTTTTTAAACATGGGAACAAGCGGCCCATGGGGATATTTCAAAGACCCATCGTTGTATTATACTCAAAATGCCAAAGGGTTCAATACCGAATTGGGAACCTTTGCTATTCCAACCGCCAACACGATCCGTAAATTTATCGCTCCGGAAGATCAATGGCCGATCAATGATGTTTGGGCGTATCACGATTTGCATCATACCTCCCAAAGTTTTCAGGATTTTATGGCGGCTGTCGCCCGCTACGGAAAACCGGCAAATATGGAAGATTTTTCCCGTAAAGCACAGTTTGTGACTTACGACGCATGGCGGAATATCCTGGAATCCTGGAACAGTAAAATGTGGAACAATACTTCCGGACTGATTCTGTGGATGAGTCACCCGGCATGGCCCAGCATGATCTGGCAGACCTATACATACGATTATGAAACTCCCGGCTCTTATTTCGGAGCAAAAAAAGCATGCGAATCGGTTCATATACAGAAAAATCTTCCCGGAGGAGATGTTGTGATCGTCAATACGACACGAAACGATCATAAGTCATTAACCGCAATCGTGACTTGCGTGGACGTACACGGGAAAGTGTTCCATACGAAAAAAATAAAAACGGACATAGGGGCTAATAGCCTCACTCCTTGTTTCACTGCGGATATCCGTGAAGTTCCCGCATTGTATCTGGTTCGTCTGGAATTAAAAGATAAACAAGGTAAAGTGTTGTCGATCAATGATTATTGGGAAACAGACGGCAAAGAAGGTTCGTATCAGGAAATGAATAAATTACCGGAAACTGATATTCAGATAAAAATCAAACCCGGGAAATCAAAAGTGCTGGTCGAACTGATAAATCCGCTACAAACGATCGTACCTGCCGTTAAACTCAATCTGGTAGATAAAAAAACAGGAGAAATTGTTCTTCCTGCTTATTTCTCGGATGGATACATCAATTTGTTGGGAAAAGAAAAAAGAACATTGGAGCTTGATTTGAATGGAAGAACATTGGATGATTATCATATATTTGCGAAAGGATATAATTGAATAGAGTTAGCACGCCCTTATAGATTAATTTTTGTTGGAGATTTTGTGAAAAATGAAAATAGCATTGTTTATTGTTTGTTTCGTGTTGGTATTTTCTTTGTCCTGTTTTGCTCAGGCTTGGAGAGATAAAATGGAAGAACTTGTTTATACGCCAAAGTATTTCGGAGCGAATGCCTTTCCTGTTCCGGAGGTTCGTTCCGGAAAGCTGAGTGACAAGTATGAATTGGAAGTCAGGTATGACTACCATTATAATAAAGGAGATAAGACCCGGAATATCTTTGGGAGGGTATTTATCCCTTTTGGAAAAGGAATAGTAGCATTAGATATCCGGTGGGTTCCTGTTGAATATTATAAAACTTCAAAAGCAATCATGCATGAGAGAAATGCCTCAAGTACGGATCCTCATGGCGATCGAACCCATGGAGATGCGATTGCAATTGTGATGTTCCAACTTCTCAGGAACAAAAAGTGGTTTGATGCCGAGACTTCTTTGGGATTGAAAACGGCGAGCGGGAATATGTTGGTTGATGCCCGGCATACGGATGCTGTGAATTATTGGTTTGATGCCCATGTCGGTCGTGATGTCTTTTCCGATGAAAAACAAGCCCTGAATCTTCGTTTGGTCATGATGGGCGGTTTTTATTGTTATATGACCAATAGTCTGGTGCATCGCCAGAATGATGCTTGGATGCTTGGAGGAGGAGTCAAAGCTCAATCCGGGAATATCTTTTTAGATGTGGACATCAGAGGGTTCAAAGGCTATTGGAATCAGGGAGACCGGCCGGTACTTTTCCATACAAAGTTGAAATATGCCTATAAAAATCATGCAATCTATTTCCGTTACCAGGATGGATTTCACGATTATATTTATCAAACTTATTCGGGAGGGTATATTTTTAGCTTCTGATATTTAATAGCGCTTTTTCATTAGAATCTATAACTCAAACAGGCCAACAGATTAAACGGCCTTATTTTATACTCGTTGTAAATCGTAATTAGTTCATCTTCATTGAAATAAGAATATGTTGTTTCATTAAAAATATTTTTTGCCACCATTGAAATTTCGAATCTGTCATTCAACAGGTATGAAGATGAGAGGTCCGTAAAAAAGAAATTTTTGAATTTATTCCGGCTCAATTCATTGCAGTAATGATCGAAATTAAATTTTAATTGCAGAGGCTTTGCGATTATAAACACGACATTCAATGATTCGGATAAATAATTGTTGGTAATACTTTGTATTCCGGCTACTTCCGATTTACTGTGAGTATAACCGATACCGTAATCAATGGTGCACCAGGAAAGTTTATTGGCCGTTATTTTTCCTCTCAAAGAATAAATAGTGGATTCATAAGGCATATCGGTCTCATTTCTCCTGACTTTTGATTCCTGGCGGGTATACGAGGGATAAAGGGCAAGTATTCCATTCAAGACATCAATCCCTTTACTGACTGACCCTCCGATCAATAATGCGTCTCTTTTGGAAATTCCGTGTATGTATTGGTTGATAATCTTATTTTCAGAGAAATTTTGTCCGGAAACTTTTTTCTGTTCGCTTCCGGAAAATATAATATTAGCATCGGCAAACAGCGCCTTTAGAATATCCTTATACTTTAGCCCGATTCCATATTGATAACTTTTTCCGGTAGCAAAATCAATATAACCCAGGCTCAAATTCCGGTAATTATTCATAATACTTTCGGTATAGAACAGGTCCTCATCAGGCATGATTTTCCCAATAGAAGCATTGGCATTTAGTGTGATCCTGCTATTGGCAATCCAGTCGAAGTAGATATTGGGTGTAACTGAAAAGATGCCGTATTTTTTATCAGAAATGCTATAATGCTGATATTGAATGGGAAAATTCAGTCGAATTTTGAAAGACTGGCTTCCATACTGCACGGAAGGAGTGATATAAGGTTGAAATTTCGTATACTCTGTCTGCTCCGGATTTTCATTCCACGTATTTTTTATGTCATGATTCAGATACAAAAATCCTCCTTTTGTATCGATTAAAAAATTCCCCAACAAGAATGAAAAATCTGCCGAATTGTTTGTATAAAAAGATGAAAAATCAATGTCCTGGTATTCAGTTTTTCCATCTTCATTTGTTATTTTTAAGGATTGAGGCGTAAAAGCATATTCCATTTTGGAGTTGAAAGAAACTGTTTTATTCCCAAAGCGTTGTAACAGATCAAAATCATTACTGAACTTCTTTTTGTCTTTCGACGCCATTTGCGTATTGGGAAATGTTCCGGAAACACCCATATCAATATCATCGAAAAGAAGATTGAACCGTAAATTGTTATTCAGATAAAATTTATTCTTATTTCCTTTCAGACTGATTTTTCCATCCAGTATTTTTTTCCTGCTTTCCGCTCTTTCATTTTTTTCTTCGAATGAAACAATTTCGTCATCTAAAAAATAGGTCGTTTTGGAAGAAAATTCGGATTCCTGATTATTGACCGAACTCACAATTTCCGAAACGAGATCATAATCTTTTCCTACTTTAAAAAGATTATTCGAGCTCAGGTTATTCGTCCGGTTGAAATGGGAACGGTTTGCTCCGATACTTCTCACTAAAGTCGGGGAAACCCGGATGTATTCCGGGAGTGTATTGGAATTTGTTACCTGAAAATCACCGACTGAAGTAAAAACCATAGCATCGTTGATCAATTCTCCCGTATTATTCCCTTTGTACGTATTGAAACTTTGTGTCTTTGCTTTGAAGCGCATCGCAAACGCCTCTCCTTTCCATAGTTGAGGAATACCAATTCCGGCTTTTGCTGTTCCCACCCACCGGGATTTGGCGTCATTTTTCAATTTAATGTTGATGGCGGGATTATCTGAAAACACCAAATCCTGAACCGCTTTAACCGGCTGGTGATTTTCCATTACTTCAACTCCGGCCACATCTTTATGAGAGATGTTGTTGGTAGCCAATCCGTATCTTCCTCCCAGCAAATCGGATCCTTCAATATAAAACTTATTCAGACTTTTTCCCTGATACTTTATCTCTCCGGATTCCATCACTTCAATTCCGGGCATTTTTTTCAGTACATCACCAATTGTCCGGTCATTGGCGGTGGCAAAGGAAGAAACCAGGTATTTAACAGTATCTCCCTGTAATCCAATCTTTTTAGGTTTTACAACGACTTCTTTAAGCTGAGTTTCTTTTACTTCCATTTCGATAAACAACGGCTTTGAAACATCAGCGAGCATCTTTTGCTGCGTGGCGTAACCAATGCAGGAGACCTCCAGGACAAGACTGTCCGGACTTAATTTCTTTTCTATTTTGAAATTCCCGTTGTTATCTGTTTGGGAAAAGGCCAGTATTTGATTTTCTGTTATCTTGCGGATTTTTATCTGTACCCTTGCCATCGGGGTATGTGTTTGTTGCTCAACTACTTTTCCGGAAATGGAAAACGATTGGGAACAGACCGTTACAGGAAATAGTACCGGTAGAAAAAAGAAAAGGAGTAGTTTGAAGAGATGCTGCATCATTCTTGAATTGAATTTATTTGTAATCTAATTCGATATAATCGTATTTTTTCCCTGTAGACGTATTAGGTGTAATTCCTACTTTTGCCAAATCCATGGCTACGATTTCGTTTCCTTTTGCTCCCATCAGGAGTTTCAAAAAGGATATCCGGTCTATTTTAGTCGCTTTTTTACTAATATCCATGAATATCGGCTCATTCACTTGTTGTAAACCTTTCAACTCGAAACTATAATGAGATTGTGTATCTTTCAGCATCAGAATTAAACCGGGTAATCCGGAAAATTTCCAGGGGCCTTCGCTAACAGGAATATCGGCTGCAAACCAGGCCTCCCACTCTCTTCCTCGAAAAGAACACTGCGCTTTTTGGCAGGAGTAGCCTAAAATCGTCATTGTATCGCCTATAATAGTCCAATCTTGTGGCACTAACTTTTCTTCGTATGTAAAACGATGACTTGAAATCCAATCGGTAGTAATAATTTTTTCTTTTTTATAGTCTTTATAAATATGAACAGGAAAGTCACCTCTGGAAAGAAAAGGAGGATATTTCCCATAATTTGCCGGTTCTTTTACAAATGTATTTACCATGTTTGTTAGCTCGTTGATTCCGGCAGGCGTACTTTCCATCGAATCTCTATAAAATGTTTTATAAAAATACGACTTAACATGATCTTTCCCAATTTGAACAATATACAATTCACTGCTGCTATATGTATTTTCTATCGAATCGTTCAAATATAGAAATTCATACGTGCATTTTAATTTTGCACTATCAATAGGTGAGGCGGCATTTGATACAAGATTTGTGCCTGATATTATAAATGTAAAACAAAAAAGAAAGTAAATTATTTTCATAATATTGATATTATTTTAAATAACTCTATTAAAATATTATATTTTTAAAGAGATAAAGCTCTCTAAATATTAATTTAAGACAGTTTTATCTCGTTTAAATGTTAAGAGTCTTAGCACTCTGCTGATGGAGAGAAATCAGAGCAGTAAGTACTCCAGCCATACCACCAGCCCTGAGCAGCTCCACCTGTTTGAGAAGGCATATTCCAAAGAGAGCAACAATATTCTTTTTTACTTACACCTCCTGTAACTTGTTTCATTTCTGCATCACTCATTTGTGATGAACCGGCTAAATTATTCAATTTAATTTTACTTAATTTTTTCATAAATTACAAATTTAATAAATTTCTGTAGAATTTCACAATAAGTAGCTAATTTATTGCCTATTGCCCTACAGTTTTGCAATAGTTATTTAATGTCACATTAAATTCTGAAATATTTATTTTATATTTGTTTCATAATTATTTTTTGATAAATACTTCCCGTATTTTTCATCATCAATTGTAAATCACACCTTTACTTAATTTTGATCGAATTATTGTCATTATTGAACTAAAATTATTTGTAATCTAACTCTATATAATCGTATTTTTTCCCTGTAGACGTATTGGGTGTAATTCCCACTTTTGCTAAATCCATTGCTACGATTTCTTTTCCTTTTGCTCCCATCAGGAGTTTCAAAAAGGATATCCGGCCTATTTTAGTCGTTTTTTTACTAATATCCATGAATATCGGTTCATTCACTTGTTGTAAACCTTTCATCTCAAAACTATAATGTGATTGTGTATCTTTCAGCATCATAATCAAACCGGGTAACCCGGAAAATTTCCAGGGGCCTTCGCTAACAGGAATATCTGCGGCAAACCAGGCCTCCCACTCTCTTCCTCTAAAAGAACATTGCGCTTTTTGGCAGGAATAGCCTAAAATCGTCATTGTATCGCCTAAAATAGTCCAGTTTTGCGGACTTAATTCATCTTCATAAACAAAATAATAACTTGAAATATTATCAGTAACTATTATTTTTTCTTTTGTATAGTCTTTGTATAGATAGGCGGGAAAATCTCCTCTATAAATAAAGGAGGGAACTTTCCCGATATTGGCAGGATCTTTTATATATTCATTTACCTTTTTTACGAGTTCATTTTCTGCGGAGGGAGATGAGGCAATGGAATCCCGGACAAAAGTTCTATAACTATATGCTTTTGTGAGACTTTTTCCAATCAAAACCACATACAACTCATCATCATTGTAGGATGATTTCACAGAATCATTCAAATACCTGAATTGGTAAGAACATTTGATAGAAGCCGTATCGGTGGGATTGGCTGCTTTTACGAAAAAAGAGATATTTAATCCTAAAAATAAAAAATAAAAAAAATGTGTATTTTTCATTAAATTTATTTTAATAAAATATTTGACAATTATTATTAACCTTTTCGTTTTAATAAGGCCTAATTAAATCACATTTTAAGTAGGCCTTATTTATTTGTTAACAATCACTTGTAGAAAAACCAGAGCAGTGAGTACTCCAACCGTACCACCAGCCCTGAGCAGCACCACCCTCTAAAGTATTATAAGAAGCAATATTCCAAAGAGAACAACAATATTCTTTTTGAGTACTACCTCCTGTAACTTGTTTCATTTCTGCATCACTCATTTGTGATGAACCTGCCAAATTACTCAATTTAATTTTACTTAATTTTTTCATAAATTACAAATTTAATAAATTTCTGTAGAATTTCACAATAAGTAGCTAATTTATTGCCTATTGCCCTACAGTTTTGCAATAGTTGTTTAATGTTACACTAATTCTGAAATATTTATTTTATATTTGTTTCATAATGATTTTTTGATAAATACTTCCCGTGTTTTTCATCATCAATTGTAAATCACACCTTTACTTAATTTTGATCGAATTATTGTCATTATTGAACTAAAATTATTTGTAATCTAATTCGATATAATCGTATTGACGCTGGGAAGAACCGGAGGAATTTATACCTAGTTTTGCTAGATCAGCCTGAGTGATTTGGTTTGCTTTGTCTCCCATTTTTGCTCTTAAAAAATCTTTACGATCAATTTTTTGAATGTTCTTGGAAATTTTTGTTTCTATCGTTTCATTTACTTCCTGAAAGCCTATAAGCTCAAAACTATAATGTTTTTTCCTGTCATGCAATTTTGTTATCAATCCCGGCAGTCCATAGAATTTCCAGGGACCCTCGCTGATTGGAATCTCTGTGGTAAACCAGGCTTCCCAATCACGCCCTCTATAATGACATTGCGCTTTTTGACAAGCATATCCCAGAATGGTTGCCGTATCACTCAAAATCTCCCAATCCTGGGGTTTAAGTTCGTCCTTATATAAGAACGAATAGGTAGAGATATTATCTCTTACGTAAATTTCATTTTTTTTATAATCTTTGTATAAATCCGAAGCAAAACTCCCATAAGTAAAACTATTATTTCGTACATGTGAAATATCTCCGGTTTTTCTCATTGTTTCAATACTTTCTTTGACTGAAATTTTAAAAAGTTCACTATGTAATTTGGGATTATGAGTCATAAGCGAATCCAAATAAAATTTTTGGTAAGTAAAGCCTTTGGTTATATTGTCACCAATTTGCACAATGTAGGTTTCCGGCCTGAAATATTCCATTTTGATCGTATCACATAGATAATCAAACTGATAAGCACTCTTATATTTAGCCTTTTCCTGGGAATGACCGGAAAAAACAGAAAAGGATGCAAGCAACAAAGAAATAGAAATGAATTTTGTAATATTCATAATATTCATAATATTAAAAAAGGCTAATGTCCTATCGGTTCTAAAAATAGAATAAATCGAACATTAGCCATGTCGGATTCTTGTTTTATAAAGAAATTACATGCAATGGTGGCTCCATCCATACCACCAACCTTCTATGGTCCCTGCATCCCAATCATTAACATTATAATCCCATGAGTCTTTCATTATTTTACAATATTCTTCTCGGCTTATGCCACCTATAACGTTTTTCATTTCGGATGCATTCATTACAACCGCATTTTTCAATTCAATTTTTTTTAATTTTTTCATAAATTACAAATTTAATAAATTCCTGTAGAATTTTACAATAAGTAGCTAATTTATTGCCTATTGCCCTACAGTTTTGCAATAGTTATTTAATGTTACACTAAATTCTGAAATATTTATTTTATATTTGCTTCATAATGATTTTTTGATAAACACTTTCCATATTTTTTCGTAATCAATTGAAAATCACTCATTTGCTTAATTTTAATCGAATTATTGTCATTATTGAACTAAATTTATTTGTAATCCAACTCGATATCATCGTATTGACACTGGGAAGAACCGGAGGAATTTATACCTATTTTTGCCAGATCAGCCTGGGTGATCTGTTTTGCTTTGTCTCCCATTTTTGCTCTTAAAAAATCTTTACGATCAATTTTTTGAATGTTCTTGGAAATTTTTGTTTCTATCGTTTCATTTACTTCCTGAAAGCCCGTGAGCACAAAGCTATAATGTTTTTTCCTGTCATTCAATTTTGTTATCAATCCCGGCAATCCATAGAATTTCCAGGGGCCTTCACTGATTGGAATCTCTGTGGTAAACCAGGCTTCCCAATCACGCCCTCTATAATGACATTGCGCTTTTTGACAAGCATATCCCAGAATGGTTGCCGTATCGCTCAAAATCTCCCA
>JAIRZF010000089.1 GCA_031267385.1 Dysgonamonadaceae bacterium
GTCTTTTGTTCCATTTTAAACAAACTACCCAGATTGGAACCAATGGCTGCGCCTGTGAGTACAATCGGAGCCTCAGCTCCTACCGATCCGCCAAAACCAATTGTAATGGAACTGGCAGCGAGAGACGACCAGGTATTATGCCTCTTGATCCGGCTCTTCCGCTGGGATATGGCATACAAAATTTTTGTCACTCCATGGCCGATATCATCTTTCACAACATATTTAACAAATAAACCCGAAAGAAGAATACCCACAACAGGATAAATCAAATACAAATAATTTGCATTTGTTACATCCATCCTTTCTGTGAGAAGTTGTTGTATGAAATGAATCATACTTTTCAGCAGAATTGCAGCCGTAGCAGTGGCAATCCCGACCAAAAAACTGATAATCAGAATAAAATGTTTTTCCTTTATATATTTTTCCCTCCAGGATAAAAGGGCATCGAACCAATTCTTAATCATATTCCTTTTCCGGTCAATATCGTTTTCACCGTATAAATCAAAATTTTCAAATCCAACAGTAAAGACATATTTTCATAATACAAAATATCGTATTGCATCCTCTCAATCATTTGATCAACAGCGCTCGCATATCCGTATCTGACCATTCCCCAGGAAGTTATACCCGGACGAACATTGTGCAATAAATAATAGTACGGGGCTTGTTCTACAATACGATCTATATAATATTTACGTTCGGGACGTGGTCCTACGATTGACATGTCACCTGTTAAAACATTCCAAAACTGGGGGAGTTCATCCAACCGGTACTTCCGCATGTACCGCCCAAATTTCGTTACCCGGGGGTCTTCTTCCCCTGCGGATAATAAAGGGCCTTCCTTTTCCGCATTTTCTTTCATCGAACGGAATTTATAAATATCAAACGGTTTGCCCATATATCCGATCCGTTCTTGTTTCAGAAATACCGGACCGGAAGAATCCATTTTTACCCGGATCAGGAGGTACAGGTAAACCGGGGACAAAAGTATTAAAATTATTATAGAAAACAGCTTATCTAAAGACAGTTTTATATTTTTTTCCGCTTCTGAGAAATTATTGTCGGTCACATCAATCAGGGGCAATCCGGTAATTGTCTTAATTTTAACGCCTCCCGTAAGTATTTTAGTGTAGGTAATCGGTAATTTGACAGGCAATTTGAACTGATACAATGAATACAATAAATTCAACAGTACCTTATCTTCTTCCGTATCAATAGCAATAATCAATTCCTCAATTTTAAATTCACGAATCAACGAATCCAGATCTTCCAGTTTTCCAACAGGATCCTCCAGAACCTTATTCTGAGAAGAACAAACGGAATTAGTATCCACAAAACCTACAATAGAGTATCCCAAAGCGTCAGTCTGTTTACTCAATAATTTCTTTATGGATAACGCTTTTTCTCCACAACCCAGGATCAATGCTTTTATCGTCCACTCTCCTCTTCTTATCTTTTTTGTTGCCTGATTCGTTATCAAAACCCGGAAAAAGTAGGTAAACACAAACATACACAATAACAATATGAAAAATTGCTTATAGTATAAATGAAAATATTCGGGCATCCTATTCAACAAAACGGCAAAGAAAATGATGACAGTACCAATAACAACCGTTTGTAAAGTCACAAAAAACTCAGAAAGGCGGGATTTTTCAAGTGGTTTATTATAATATCCGGAATAATAATGTAATATGAGCCAAAAAAAAGGCATTATGATTTGAACGGAAAGCACTCTGGGATAATGCATGAAACTGGAAAAAGATTGAATGTCATCATAATCGGCGACTTCATAATATCGTAAACCATTAAAAACAAGCCAGGCGAGCGCTGCCGAAAAAAAGTCGGCAAAAAGGTATTTCCAAAGCTGTGTAATTTTTCTCATTACGATATTCTTTCTGTATATCAGTATCTTATAATCTGTATCTCTCCTCCCTTTCCCAGTTTAATAATACCGGATGGTTCCGGGTTTATTTTTTCTTCTCTCCGAAAATCCACTACATAATCAACGGATTTTATGATGTTTTCGTCTATTTCAGAAAAATTTCCGGGAGATGGATTTCCGCTAATGTTTGCGGAAGTAGATACAACAGGTTTCTTAAAGCGGGCGCATAAACCCTGAGAAAACCGTTCATTTGTTATCCGGATACCGACAGACCCATCACCTGCCGTCAAATTCGGGGCCAGATTCTTTGCTCCGGAATAAATAATCGTTAACGGTTTATCGGTTACCTCAATAAGGCTCAAAGCGATCTCCGGCAGATCTTCCACGTAATGATCCAAAAAATCAGGAGAATCAATCAGAACCAACATAGACTTTGAGTCTGTCCTCTGTTTGATCTCATAGATGCGCCTGACGGCTTCTTCATTTGTAGCATCACAGCCTATTCCCCAAATTGTGTCTGTCGGATACAATATAATACCTCCTTTTGACATTATTTCACAGGCTTTTTTTATTTCATTATTCATTTCTATGGAATTGGGCTTACAAAGGTAACGAAAATTCCCGTACAACGATTGTTGTTTGGCTCCTATTTGATTATTTGAAAGGATTGAGCCTTGAGAGATTGATGGCATGAGGGGCGCTTGATTCGAAATGAGTTTTATAAACAGAACTAAAACCGGTATAAAACAAAAAAATATCAGAAATATAATTATATATTCACTATAAAACATTAATTTTACAAGTTCGTTTTATGTAATCAAACTTCAACATCAAAACGAGAAACTCCACAAAGAGTTGGTATTGACAGGAAAAAAAGAAAAAATAATATATAATGACAAACAAATGGAATTATCAAACCCCAACACGAGAACAATTACTTAGGCGAGATGAACTTTCGGAAAAGTTCGGATTATCTCCTGCCATTTGCCTCCTGATAGTACAAAGGGGAGTTGCAAACGACAAAGATGTCCAGAAGTTTTTGAGCCCCAATATTAAAAACTTGTATGATCCGTTTCTCTATCCTGACATGCAGAAAGCAGTAGACCGCTTGAACAAAGCGCTGGGAAACAAAGAAAGGATCATGATTTATGGGGATTACGATGTTGATGGTACAACGGCAGTCTCTTTGGTCTACAAATTTTTAGAACAAAACAGTTGGAAATCCAATCTGGATTATTACATCCCCGACCGTTATGACGAAGGGTATGGCATATCCAATAGAGGAATTGAATATGCTAAAGAAACCGGGGTCTCTCTGATTATCTGTCTGGATTGTGGGATCAAAGCGATCGAAAAAATCGCATATGCCAAATCATTGGGTATTGATTTCATCGTTTGCGACCACCACATGCCCGACGACAAGCTTCCTGATGCTGTCGCTATTTTGGACGCCAAACGTCTTGATTCCACCTATCCATATCGTCACCTGTCCGGTTGCGGCGTGGGATTTAAGTTGATGCAAGCCTTCGCTTCCAGCAATGGAATTGAGGTCTCACGTTTAAAAAGCCTCCTGGATCTTGTTGCTGTCAGCATTGCATCCGACATTGTCCCGGTCACCGGAGAAAACAGGATACTCGCAGCTTATGGTCTAAAACAGCTTAATCTCAATCCGAGTAAAGGACTGAAAGGGATTATTGACGTCTGTGGTTTGACCGGAAAAGAAATCACCATGAGTGATATTGTTTTCAAAATCGGTCCCCGGATCAATGCTTCCGGTCGCATGATGAACGGTAAAGAAGCTGTTGAACTATTGCTGGCAAAAGATGTTGCTACAGCAAAAATCAAAAGTGAAAATATAGATCAATATAACGATGATCGAAGAGAATTAGACAAGAAAACAACTGACGAAGCCAATGCTCTTATTGACGAAAATCCGAGTGTCACCGAAGGTAAAATTATTGTCGTCTTTAATCCCGAATGGCATAAAGGGGTAATCGGTATTGTGGCTTCCCGTTTGACGGAAAAGTATTATAAACCGGCCATTGTCCTAACCCAATCCAATGGTTTTATCACAGGTTCCGCCCGTTCCATCACAAAATTTGACATTTATAAGGCAATAGAATCGTGTAAAGACCTGATTGAAAATTTCGGAGGACATACTTATGCCGCAGGGATGACGCTTAAGCACGACTGACTGGACACATTCAAACAAAGGCTCGAAGCTTTTGCTGATGTCCACATGGTAGAAGAACAAATGATACAGACTTTGGATATCGATCTGGAAGTGAAATTCAATGAAATCGACCAGAATTTACTAAATGATCTGAAAAAAATGCAACCACACGGCCAGGAAAATCAGAAACCGATTTTCTGTACTGTGGACGTACGGGATTCCGGTTCAAGTAGACTTGTCGGCAAGGATTTGGAACACATCAAATTGGATTTGATTGACGATTCGACAGACGCCGTCATGTCTGCTATTGCATTCGGGATGCATCGTTTTGGAGATCATATCATATCCGGTAAGCCTTTCGATATCTGCTATACCATAGAGGAAAACACATACAATAATGTCACCTCTATTCAACTGTTAATCAAAGATATCAGAATAAATAAAGAATGATAATCAAACCTTAACATGAACGCTTTTTGCCAAATTTTAAAACAATACTGGGGATACGATAATTTTCGCCCTCTGCAGGAAGAAATTATATCTTCTGTCTTTGAAGGAAAAGACACCTTGGGCTTGATGCCCACGGGAGGGGGTAAGTCGCTTACATTTCAGGTGCCGGCGATGCTGATGGAAGGAACCTGCATTGTCGTTACTCCTCTTATCGCCCTGATGAAAGACCAGGTAGACAATCTGAAACATCGTGGGATCAAGGCAACAGCCGTTCATTCAGGATTGAGCAGGCAGGAAATTATCATTGCCCTCGAAAATTGCATCTTCGGGGATTATAAATTCCTGTATGTTTCGCCGGAAAGATTAAGTACCGAACTATTCCTTACAAAGTTGCAGTACATGAAAATCAGTATGCTGGTAATTGATGAGTCTCATTGTATTTCTCAATGGGGATACGATTTTCGCCCGTCCTACCTGCGTATTGCCGAACTAAGGAACCATTTGCCTGAAATTCCCGTATTAGCTCTTACCGCAACGGCAACTCCCGAAGTTGTCGACGATATTCAAGACCGGTTACATTTCAAACAAAAAAATGTTTTTTGTAAAAGTTTCAAAAGACAGAATATAGCTTATATCATCCGGAAGACAGAGGATAAAATTCCCGAGATCATCAGGATCCTGAAAAAAGTACCGGGAACAGGCCTGGTTTATGTCCGCAGTCGTAAATACACAAAGGAAATAGCAGAAGAACTTGTTATACAAGGAATTAATGCGGATTATTTTCATGCCGGGATCAATGCGGACGAAAAAATCGATAAACAAAACCGGTGGAAATCCGGGGAGTGTAGAGTCATGGTTTGTACGAATGCTTTCGGAATGGGAATCGACAAACCGGATGTTCGCGTAGTGATCCACTATGAATTACCCGGTTCTCTTGAAGAATATTTTCAGGAAGCAGGGCGTGCGGGGCGTGATGAACAAAAAGCCTATGCTGTTGCGCTTTATTCCGAAAAAGACGGGGCAAAACTGAAAAAGCGTATTGAAGATGAGTTTCCGTCCAGGGAAATGATCAAAGATGTGTATGAAAAACTGTCATTTTATTATCAGATAGGTATTAACTCCGGGTTTCAGACAACTCACGATTTTAAGCTGGAACATTTTTGTACCATATTTAAGTTCAGTTTTAATCAGGCGCATCAGGCTTTAAAACTGCTTGATCTATCCGGATATATTGAATACCTGGAAGAAACGGAAAGACAATCAAGGGTTATTTTTACAATTGGCAGGGACGATATGTACAAATATTCCTCCTTCAATGAAACTGTAGAAAATCTGATCCGGGTATTATTGCGTTCTTATACCGGCCTTTTCTCCGAATATATATGTATCAAAGAGGATTTGCTGGCATCCCGTACCGGCCTCTCCAGTCATCAGGTTTATGACATCCTGAAAATGTTATCAAGCCATCAGATCATTCACTACATCCCTGCACGAGCCTCTCCTACCATCACATACGCTCAGAACAGAGAGGACAAGCAATACCTGTCAATACCTCAAATCGTATATGAAGACCGGAAGAACAGGCTAAAATCACGTATAGAGTCCGTCATTAATTATGCATCCGGCGATCGCATATGCAGGAGCAGATTATTACTGGAATATTTTGGAGAGAAGAAATCTGATGATTGCGGACTGTGTGATATTTGCATTGCAAACAAAAAGAAAGAACTGAAAAACAAACAATTCGAAGAAATCAAAGACAAATTGCTTCAACTGATACAAACAAAAATGATGTCAATAGAAAACCTGGTTCATACATTGGAATACGACGAAGTGGCAATTATAGACGTCGTTCGTTATCTTTCCGACAACAAAATAATCAAGTTAACCGGAGATACTATTTCCATTATTAAATAACAATATATCAACAATATAAACCACTTTACTCTTAAAAACAACAAAATGAAAACAAAAATTACTATTGGTCTATTATTTTTTATGAGTCTGTTTCACTTATCCGCGCAAAACAGCTCAAAGCCTTATGAAGACGGCTTCTTGAAAAGGTTTGGAATCGGTATTAAAGCCGGAACATACGGTCCGGGTATTGATTTACACACTTCCTTATTTTCCCGGTTGAAAGCCCGTATCGGATTCAATTACGTATCATACGATTATAAGGATCCGATTGATTTTACAGCCCACACTCCCGATAAAGAATATTCTGTCGATGGCTATTTTTCAGATTCCAAACTTAAGTTCCCAAATTTCAATGTCTTACTCGATTTTTACCCGGTTAAAGCAGGAATTTTCTGTTTTACGGCAGGAGCCTACATCGGAGACAATAAAATATCCGCCAAAGGAGTTGCCGATGAAGCTTTTATCTGGGGCAATCACGAGATTATTCCCATACAGAGTGAATTTGATACCAGTTTGAAAATGGGAGATACTTTTAAACCCTATTTTGGCATCGGTTTGGGGAGAACTATTTCCAAAAGCCGCGTGAGTTTCCGTTTCGATATGGGAGTCATATACCATAAAAATTATACCATATACTATGACGGTGAATATGGTATGGAATCTATCGACGGATTAAAAGTGTTGGAAGAAGATTTCGATTTGCCATTTTCAAGCGATTTTCTGAAATTATGGCCAACGCTTTCACTTTCAATTTCTTACAGAATTAAATAAAAAAAATACAGGGAGCGGATGGGGAAATTTTCCTTTTAATCCGCTCCCTGTAATTTATTTAATCGTTCCTTAAAAATTCTTTTCAAGAGATTCCAATCGTTTTTCTATCGAATCCCGAATAAAAGCGTTGATACTCGTTCCGGCACTTTCTGTATATCGCGCAATTTTGCAATGTATTCCCGAAGGAATGCGTATATTCAGAACACCGTTGTAAGCTTTTCTTGGAGTGATTCCCATTTCTTTGCAACTTTCTATATAATCATCAATCGCTCCCCTAAAGTCGTCTTCCAATTCGCTTATAGTATTTCCTTCATAAAGAATCAAGTCCTTTGACATTCCGAGCGCTTTCCCATGCAGTAGCCCGTCCGACTTACTGTATTCAATACTGCCGTAGTATCCTTTATATTCCAAATTGTCCATATTATATTATATTATATTATATTAAATGATTCTTAATTAAATGGTTGTATATTTCTTCCAAAGCGCTTTCTTTGATCGGATCCCCGACCGTATGAGGTTTATGCAAAATAATTGCAATTTTCATAATTTCGTTGTTAAATTTTACACGAGAACCTGACGTTTTACCTTTGTTGCTCTTTTCGAAACCTAAAAATTTCAATAGCGTTACCAATTCATCGAAAGTAAAATCCTTCGGCCGCTTACAAAACCGTTCTACCAATTTGTCCTTCGTACTCATTTGAATAAATCTTTACGCAAAAGTAACTATTTTTAGTTGCAAATAAAATATTTCCACAATTATTTTTGTTGGAAAATTTAAAAATCAGAGTATGCTCTGCAACATTACCCTGATTTCTTGCTAATTCAATAAATCCATTTAAAGAGTTCTCTGAGGGTATCTTTTTGATAACACTTTTCCACGTTTGTAGAACTTAGCTTTTTTACGTAAATTTGCGGATTATTTACAAAAAACGACTAAAATGAAAATTTCAAACAACAAATTTGTATCACTCTGCTACGACCTTAACGTTGGGGAAGGTGAAGAAAGAGAACTGATGGAACAAGCTACGATTGAACTGCCCTTAAATTTCATTTTCGGCATGGGAATGATGCTGGAAACATTCGAAAAAAATATATACGGACTTGGTTCCGGAGAAAAATTCTCGTTCATTCTGGCTCCCAAAGAAGCATATGGCGACTATTTAGAAGATCGTCTTGTTGAATTGCCTAAAAACATCTTTGAAATAGACGGTAAATTCGATAATGAACGTGTTTCCGAAGGACAAATATTACCCATGATGGATTCTGACGGTAATCGCCTCCATGGAGCCGTATTGGAAGTTACAGACAACATTGTTCTGATGGACTTCAACCATCCGTTGGCCGGAGAAACCCTTCATTTTGACGGAGAGATTTTGGAGGTACACGAACCTACTGCCGAAGAAATTGCAGCCTTTACTTCCGGTTGCGGAGGTGGTTGTGGCGAAGGTTGCAGTTGCGGCGAAAGTTGCGATTGTGATGATTGCGGTTGTGACAATAACGAGTAATTAACACACCAATAAACGGAATGAACTCTTTTGGAACTATCTTCAGATTAACCTCTTTCGGAGAATCGCACGGCCCGACGATTGGGGGCGTTATTGACGGTTGTCCCCCAGGTATTGAAATTGACTTCGATTTCGTTCAATGTGAACTGGACAGACGAAAGCCCGGACAATCGGCCATCACAACCTCTCGAAAAGAAGACGACAAAGTGGAATTTTTGTCCGGCATTTACGAAGGTAAAACCACCGGAACTCCCATTGGATTTATCATTAGAAATAATAATCCACATTCTGATGATTACGACAATCTGAAAGATGTATTCCGTCCGTCCCACGCGGATTATACATACACCATGAAATACGATCGCCGCGACCACCGTGGCGGAGGTCGTACTTCAGCCCGTGAAACTATCGCCAGAGTGGTCGGCGGTTCAATCGCCAAACTGGCGCTCAAATCCCTGAATATAGAAATTACGGCTTATACCTCTCAAGCCGGAACAATAAAACTGGAAACTACTTACAATAAACTGAATTTAAGCCGCAAAAACATTGAATCAACACCAATTCGCTGTCCTGATACGGAAATTGCGGAGAAAATGATTGATCTCATTGAGGAAGTTAAATCCCAGGGAGATACCATCGGCGGCGTTATTTCTTGTATATGCAAGGGGGTTCCGGTAGGACTGGGCGAACCCGTGTTCGGCAAACTACATGCCGCCCTGGGGAATGCGATGCTGAGCATCAATTCTGTCAAAGGATTTGAATTTGGGATGGGGTTCGATGGAGTTCAACACCGGGGATCGGAAGTGAATGATGTTTTCTATATTAAAGAAGATGGAAAAATAGGAACCAAAACCAATTATTCCGGAGGGATCCAGGGAGGAATATCCAATGGTGAGGATATTTATTTCCGCGTGGCTTTCAAACCCATTGCGACTTTGTTGAAAGAACAGCATACCGTGGACGCACACGGAAACGAAATTCTGATAACGGCGCACGGAAGACATGATCCTTGCGTGCTTCCTCGCGCCGTTCCCATCGTCGAAGCCATGGCCGCCATGACTTTGCTTGATTATTACCTGCTCAACTTAACGCATAAAAAGTAATTCCCGGTATTTGGGGAGAGTCCACATTTCATTATCGACCGTAAGTTCCAGTTTGTCGATATGATAGCGTATTTCATCCAGGTATGGAGCGACATTCTCACAGTATGAGAGGGCTTTTTCACGCTCATCGTCGATCCGGTTGGCGACTTTACGGGCGTCTACCATTGCATCAACTTTCGTTTTGATAGCATTGATATGTCCGGCAATGTCTTCAATGATCACCATATCCTGACCGGATATTTCACGCGCTTTTTCTTCTCCGTAAATATGCTTTACTTTGTAAACAATATCCAGAAGAAGCCCCTGATAACGGGTAGATACCGGAATAATATGATTCATTGCCAAATCTCCCAGAACACGAGCTTCAATCTGAACTTTCTTTGTGTATTGCTCCCATTTTACTTCATTACGGGCATGCAATTCTTTCTCATTCAGAACTTTAGTGTCAGAAAACATGCTAATGGTTTCCGGCTTCAGATAGGCGTCATAAATAACAGGAACACGTGATTCACAATCCAATCCACGTTTTTCCGCCTTAATTTTCCATTCTTCACTATAACCATTACCATCAAAACGGATCGGTCCGGATTCTTTGATATAATTACGGATTATTTCAAATATAGCTTCATTTTTCCCTTTCCCGGATTTAATCAAAGCGTCAACTTCCTGTTTGAATTGCCGGAGCTGATGGGCTACAGCCGAATTCAACGCCAACATTGCAGCTGCACAGTTAGCAGAAGACCCTACGGCACGGAATTCAAAACGATTTCCGGTGAATGCAAACGGAGAAGTACGGTTACGATCGGTATTATCGATAAAAATTTCAGGAATATGATTCAGAGACAATCGTTTTCCTGTTTTTTCTTTAAAAATAATGTCTTTAATTTCTTTACTGTTTTCCAACTCATCCAGTAATTCGGAGATCTGACTTCCGAGGAATACCGAAATAATGGAAGGAGGAGCTTCATTCGCTCCCAGACGATGCACATTTGTTGCAGAAGAAATACTGGCCTTCAATAAAGCATTGTTCTTGTAAACAGCCATCAACACATTGGCGACAAACGTGATAAAACGCAGGTTGCTCTCCGTATTTTTCCCCGGAGCAAATAAATTGATGCCGTTATCGGTTCCAAGCGAAAAATTGCAATGCTTACCGGAACCATTTACTCCTTTGAAAGGCTTTTCATGTAATAAAACTTTGAAATTATGACGGTCGGCGACCTTTTTCATTACGGACATCAGTAACAAGTTATGATCGATGGCCAGATTACATTCTTCATGAATCGGCGCCAATTCAAATTGATTCGGGGCAACCTCATTGTGACGGGTTTTCAAAGGAATACTCAATTTGTAACATTCATATTCCAATTCCCGCATGAATGCAGAAACCCTTGCCGGTATATTTCCAAAATAATGGTCTTCCAGCTGTTGATTCTTTGCACTCTCGTGTCCCATCAAGGTACGTTCGGTCAACGCTAAATCCGGACGCGCAAAAAACAGGGATTCATCAACGAGAAAATATTCCTGTTCCAATCCCAGATAGGCAATCACTTTTTTAACATTGCGATCAAAATAACCGGCAACTTCTGTCGCTGCCTTGTCGACCGCATTCAGAGCCTTAAGCAACGGCGTTTTGTAATCCAATGCTTCTCCCGTGTAAGAGATAAAGATCGTCGGGATGCAGAGGGTATCGTCTACAATAAAAGCGGGAGACGATGGATCCCAGGCTGAATATCCTCTGGCTTCAAATGTATTGCGGATGCCTCCGCTGGGAAAGCTTGAAGCATCCGGCTCCTGTTGTGCAAGCACTTTTCCATCGAAATACTCAATAACTCCGCCTCTCCCGTCAAAATCGATGAAAGCATCGTGTTTTTCGGCTGTTCCGTCTGTCAGAGGATGGAACCAGTGGGTATAGTGTGTGGCTCCTTTCTCCATAGCCCACATCCTCATCCCGGCTGCAACATGTGATGCTACATTACGATCGAGCGGCTCACCTCTGTCAATTGCATCCAATACCAGTTTCAGCGTTTCTTTCGACAAGTATTTCTGCATTTGGTGACGGTCAAACACGTTTTCACCAAAATAATCCGAAGTTTTACCCGAAGGAGCATGAACTTCTTTTGCTTTTCTTGCAAGAGCTTTTTCTACCGCTTTAAATCGTAAATTAGACATAAAATGTAAATTATATATTGTTTAACGAGCACAAATTTAGCTGGAAAATTACACAAAGTATCAATTTCAATCACTATTTTTGGAATACGGTGCGTACACCATTCTATATTCCTAATTCTTTTTTATAATTTACACAAATAGAATCAAATACAGCCTTATTTGATTCCCGGATGGGTTCTACCGGTGGAGATTCGACAGTCAGAGGATTAATAGGCTTTCCGTTCATCCAGACGCGAAAATCCAAATGTGGCCCGGTAGAGGTTCCCGTACTCCCGACATAGCCGATCACCTGTCCTTGTGAAACCCTGCTACCGACATTTACGCCCTCTCCATATTTGGATAAATGAAGGTATGCAGTAGTATAAACGCTATTATGACGTATCTTAACGGTATGTCCTCCTTCCCCGTTAAATCCTTTTGCTATAACGGTTCCATCTCCGATCGACATGACGGGAGTTCCGGCCGGTGCAGCATAATCGACTCCGGTATGCGGCCGCACGATCCTTAAAATCGGATGTTTCCGTGCATAAGAAAAATGAGACGAAATACGAGAGAATTTTAGTGGCGCTTTAAGAAAAGCTCGTTTCAAACTGTTTCCTGAAGTATCCCAGTAACTTCCAATGCTATCCTGTACAAAATAAAAGGCCTGACTTACTTTCTTCCCACTGATGAACTCGGCAGCATGGATCCGCCCGATTTCAACAAAAGTGGTATCAATGTACACTTCATCATATACCACCGTAAACCGGTCTCCTTTCTGAAGTCCGAAAAAGTCGATCGTCCAGGCAAAAATATCGGACAGGTTGAGAGCCAGCATGGGAGACATGTTACTTTCTACCGTTGCATTCCACAAAGAAGATGTTATTTCCGCATGACTACGCTTGCGCCGAATTTCAGTAGGCTTTTTCCCATGATAAACGCGGAATGAGTCAGCAAAACAGAACACACAATAATCTACCGGATTTTTTTCATAAATAAAATAATCCAAAACACGCACACTATCCTTTTCCGAATAAAACGCCTTACAACGATTTCCGGCGCGGATAGTCCGGACGTCAAATTCAGCTCTACTCAGATTTCCGACACACGCTACATCATTCTGGGTTGCACCTGATTTATATAAAACGTCGGAAAGATACGAATCCGGCTGGATAATCAGCTCTTCTATGCAAAACGAATCCACCGGCAAACCGTATTCCAGCACAGGAGGTTGCGAAAATGGAATTTCAACCTGTTTTTCTACTTCTTTATTTTTAAGGGATAGCCAATAAAACAGACCGACAACAACGATAATAACAGCAACAATGATTGTAATTACAAGATTTTTTGTGTTTCTCATAAACGCAAAGATAATTTTTTTTTTCAATAAATCCGAAGAAAACTTGGATTGGATGCAAATATTGTCTTATTTTGTTATTATGATTAAGAGAATTATTTTTCCGTTAATACTTTTATATTCGACTACGGTTTGTTCCCAAAAAGTGGGATTGGTACTGAGTGGAGGTGGGGCAAAAGGAGCTGTCCACATTGGCGTTATCAAGGCTTTGGAAGAAAATGATATCCCGATTGATTATGTTGCAGGAACTTCCATCGGAGCTATCGTCGGAAGTTTATATGCTATGGGATATACTCCGGAAGAGATGTTGAATCTTTTTATATCGGAAGAATTTTATTACTGGCAAACAGGTAAAGTCGAAGAAAACTATTTTTACTATTTCAGGAAACCCTCCGACACTCCTGAATTCACCAGATTCAGGATCCCGATAAAGGATTCCGTAGATTTGAAATCGGTAATTTTACCCAGTAGTTTCATTAATCCGATACAAATGAATCAGGCTTTTATGCAATTATTTGCTCCCGCCAACGCCTACTGTCAAAACGATTTCAACAACTTATTCATTCCCTTTTTGTGTATTGCATCCGATATACACAATAAAAAACCGGTTATTTTTCGGAATGGAGATCTGGGCGATGCCGTGAGAGCATCCATGACTTTCCCGTTCTTTTTTAAGCCGATACAGAAAGACAGCATCCCTCTTTTTGACGGAGGTATCTACGATAATTTTCCCGTCAAACAAATGAAAGACACTTTTTGTCCCGATTTTATAATCGGAAGTTCAGTGGGCGGATCTTCGAAAAAAAAGCCTTATGAACAATCTATGTATGAGCAAATTGAAGGAATGATCATGCAACACACCGAATATTCCGTCGATCCGGAAGATGGGGTCATCATGAAATTCAACCTGGAAAACGTCAGTATTCTTGATTTTAATAAATCCGGGGAACTTTATGAAATGGGATATAAAAGAGGACTTGAAATGGCGGATTCTATCAAAGAACGGGTATCAAGACGGGTAAATCTTCAGGAACTGGAAGAAAAACGAAAAAAATTCGTATCAAAATTACCTCAGCTTATATTCAGGGAGATCTATGTGACAGGCATTGGTGAATCCCAGAAGATCTATGTGGAAAATCAGATCAGGAAAGAGGGAAGCGGTACATTTACGATGCAGGACTTCAAAACAGCCTATTTCCGGTTACTGACCGACTCAAAAATAAAAGAGATCATCCCCCATGCGATATATAATCCTGAAGATTGCACATTCGACCTTCATCTGGACGTCCATATCAACGATGAAGTGATAGTCGCTTTCGGAGGAAATATTTCTTCAATGAATGCGAATCAATTGTATCTGGGATTGGGTTATCAGAGTTTAACCGAATATTCATTGAATATCAACCTGGACATGCAGGTCGGCAATACCTACAATGGGATCATATTGCATGGACGTTTGGAATTACCGACAAAATTACCGCTCTACCTGACCGGAATTTCTGCACACAATGCACGGAAATATTACGAAAGCGAAAAATTATTCATCGATACGGAATTATCCACATTTATCCAGCAAAGAGAAAGTTATGGAAAATTTGGTATCGGATTACCATTTTTGTCAAAAGCAAAAGTGGAATTTTTACTTGGATATGGCAGTATGGAAGACCGGTATTATCAAAGTAATCAGGCATCATTTTTCAATACAAATTTTGACAAAAGCAAATACACCTTATTCCAAATAAGTACTTCAATAAAAAAGAATACTTTTAATGCTAAACAATATCCAATATTGGGACAAGAGCATCATTTTATCGCTGATTTTTTAACGGGAAATGAAAAATTTATTCCTGCAAATAAAAATCAATATCCCGGAAATAAGGGGATATACCAATCCTGGATACAACTAAGTGGAGGAATACAGAACTTTCACTATATGAGCCCCAAGTTTAATTTAGGCTATATTTCTGAAATTGTAGTTTCCAGTAAAAATCTGTTGAGTAATTACACGGCATCGGTACTTCAGGCTCCGGGCTTTACTCCGACTCCACACAGCCGGTTGATATTCAATGAAGCTTTCCATGCGAATCAATACATCGCAGCAGGAATAACCCCTATCTGGAAATTGAGTTCTATAGTCCATATGCGCGGTGATTTTGACGCTTTTTTACCAATATACCCTATCAAACGGGGAGAAAATAATAAAGCGACTTATGGTGATCTGTTCAGCAAGACTTCCTATATGGGGGAAGTATCTCTCGTTGTACAATTGCCTTTTATGTCGATTGGAGTCTATGGAAATTATTACAGTTTCCCAAAAAGCAATTGGAATTTCGGGTTGAATATCGGGTACCTGATCTTCGGACCTAAGTTTATTCAATAAAAAAACAGCAAAGTGTTGTGAAATCTAAATATTTTCCATACCTTTGCACCGCAAAAGAGAAACCATTATTGGTTCCGTAGCTTAACTGAATAGAGCATCTGACTACGGATCAGAAGGTTACAGGTTTGAATCCTGTCGGAATCACAGATTGGAAATGAGGCGCTTACAATTGATGTTGTAGGCGCTTGTTTTTTTGTTTTATTTTTGTGCACACAATTTGCACACAATTTTTCCTGTTTTCCGCAAAGAAATCTTTTCAAAAATTAACAAACTAATAATCATATAGATACAAGTGAAAATTTTGATTTTCGGGTGTCCCAGTGTGGAAAACAGGAGCGTATCTGCACAAAGATGCAAGTTTTTTTTGATAAATGTTTTTTTTATCTCAGTTGAAGTATTTGTTTTTTAGATAAGCCCGTCAAATCGGAAATATCGTCAATAGACATGTTCTTTTCCAAACATTTACGGGCGATAAGAATTTTTCCCTGTTCAACGCCTTCTTCACGACCAATGTCCTTGCCTTTTTCTATCCCTTTTTCAACGCCAATATTTATGCCTTCATCCCTGGCATATTCTACTGCCGAGCGGACGTCGCTGTATTCCAATATGCTCTTATTGTACGTTTCCATTTCTTTAACTGTAAACCGGGCTATCTCTGCAGC
>JAIRZF010000126.1 GCA_031267385.1 Dysgonamonadaceae bacterium
TGCCAAACAGACTGAAGAAGATATGCTCAAAAAGAAACTTATCGCGGCTCAACGAGCTCTTGACAGAATACAAAAGAAACTCTATAATGCGGCTTGAGATGGAAGTTATATAGAAGATACAAAAAAAATTAACTACTGACGATTTTATATTCTAACTCTTCTATATAAGAAATCTATTTTCGTTTTTTCGTTATTCAACGAATATTACTACCTTTGTATACCCACAGACGCTGATTATGAATGTAGAAGAACTTCATGAATATTGTCTTTCTTTCAAAGGAGCAGACGCAAGTTTCCCTTTCGATGAGGTGTCGCTCGTACTCAAAGTGATGGGTAAAATGTTTGCCCTGATACCGTTGGATGATCCGGAACTTTCCATCACGCTTAAATGTGATCCGGAAAAAGCGATTGAGCTTCGGGAACAGTGCACCGGTGTGGAACCGGCTTTCCATTTTAATAAAAAATATTGGAATACGATCTATGCCAATAGAGACATGAGCGACGAAGAAATTAAATTCTGGATTCGTCATTCTGTCGATGAAGTCGTAAAAAAACTCCCTAAAAAAGTACAAAATGAATATTATCAGGATGAAAGAAACCAATTCTACTAATTTGGAATTAGCGGAATTGATCGTTCAGGAACCTCAATGTGAAGGAACCGTGCTTGTTACGGAAAATCAGACTTCGGGCAAAGGACAATCGGGAAATTCCTGGGAATCCGAATCCGGAAAAAATCTGTTGTTCAGCATTTTACTTTATCCGGATTTTCTGGAGTTGCATCATCGGTTTTTGTTATCGGAATTGACGGCCAACAGTGTTAAACAAGTTTTGGATCAGTACATCGACTGTGTTACAATCAAATGGCCGAATGATATTTATTATCAGGATAAAAAAATAGCCGGCATTTTGATAGAAAATGAGATTACAGATAATAAAATCAGGCAATCAATCGTTGGTATAGGCATTAATGTGAATCAGGAGACGTTTACAAGTGACGCCCCCAATCCGGTATCCTTAAAGCAGATCCTGGGTGGAGATACGGATATGGACTTGTTATTGGCGGAAATCGTCAACAAATTACTTTCGACTTACGAAGAGTTGAAAAATGGAGAATCGGATCATATGAAGCAATATTATCACAGTTCTCTATACCGGAAATCGGGGATGTATCTTTTTTCCGATGAAAACGGACTATTTAGTGCAAAAATTGATTCTGTTGCCGATGATGGCGTTTTATCATTGATAACCGATGAGGACGAACGCCGGAAATATTCTTTCAAAGAAGTATCTTTTGTGCTGTGATTTTTAATAATAATTTTTCAGAAAATACTGGAAATATGAATAAATATAAACGTGTCCTTTTGAAATTGAGTGGAGAATCTCTGATGGGGGAAAAACAATATGGAATAGATGAAAACCGTTTGAGAGATTATGCCCTGCAAATCAGAGAAATAGCCTGTATGGGCATTCAGGTTGGCATTGTGATTGGCGGAGGGAACATTTTTCGCGGATTGAGCGGTACATCCCGGGGGTTTGACCGGGTGAAAGGAGATCAGATGGGAATGTTAGCTACGGTCATCAATAGTCTGGCTCTTAGTTCCGCCTTAACGGGCGAAGGTGTTGCCAACCAGGTTTTCACTGCGGCCAGGATGGAACCTATTGGCCGGTTTTATTCCAAGTGGGACGCGATTGCCGCCATGACAAAGGGCGAAATCGCTATCATTGCGGGAGGAACGGGAAATCCGTTTTTCACTACGGACACGGCGGCGGCATTACGGGGAGTGGAGATTGAAGCGGATGTTATGCTGAAAGGGACGCGAGTCGACGGAATCTATACTGCCGATCCGGAAAAAGATCCCTCGGCAACAAAATTCGATAAGATTTCATACGATGAAATATATAACAGGGGATTGAAAGTGATGGATTTGACTGCGACCACCCTTTGCAGGGAAAACAATCTGCCCATTATTGTGTTTGATATGGATACCGTTGGAAATTTGAAGAAAGTATTATCGGGAGAAAATATAGGAACTTTAGTTTTTTAAAGAGGAAAAAGTTATCTTTGCGCCATTAACCACAAAGCGATAAAAATTATGATTGACATTAAGAAAGTTGAAAAAGATGGCGAGGAAAAAATGCAACATGCTGTTACTTTCCTTGAAGAAACTTTGTCTCACATACGTGCAGGTAAGGCCAATGTCCGCATCCTGGATGGAGTGAAAGTAGAGTATTATGGAAGTCATGTGCCTCTTTCCAATGTAGCTTCTATCAGTACTCCCGATGCTAAAACGATTACCGTTTTGCCATGGGAAAAGCCAATGCTGAAGGTAGTCGAAAAAGCAATTATGGATTCAGATGTAGGTATTACTCCTGAAAATAATGGCGAAATTATCCGTTTGGGGATTCCTCCATTGACCGAAGAACGTCGTAAACAGTTGGTAAAACAATCCAAACAAGAGTCGGAAAATGCAAAAGTAAGTATCCGTAATGCCCGTAGAGATGCTGTGGAACTTATGAAGAAAGCTGTTAAAGAAGGTGTTTCTGAAGATATTGGAAAAGACAGCGAAGCAAATATCCAAAAAATACACGATAAGTATATCAAAAAAGCGGATGAAGTGCTGGCTGCCAAAGAAAAAGAAATTATGACGGTTTAATAATAACGGAGGAACTATTTTTTCCATTCTATGAAGGGTCTCGTTGTTAAGAATACAGGAAGTTGGTATCAGGTTTTTACCGAAGAAAAAAAATATGTTGATTGTAAGATCAAAGGAAATTTTCGTCTCAAGGACATCAGGAGTACCAATCCTGTTTCCGTGGGAGATCGTGTCGCCATAGAAATAAACAACGAAGGAACGGCATTTATTACGGAAATCGAAGACAGGAGAAATTACATTATACGCCGTTCCTCCAACCTTTCGAAGCAATCGCATATTATTGCAGCCAACTTAGACCAGGCCTTATTGATTGTAACTGTAAATTATCCTATCACCACGACTACTTTCATAGATCGTTTTCTTGCCACTTCAGAAGCTTATAGCATTCCTGCCGTCCTTGTTTTTAATAAAATAGACCGCTACAGGGATGACGACAGAGAATACCTGGATGCTTTGGTAAATTTGTATGAGACAATAGGATACCCTTGTTATAAAATTTCTGCGAAGAAAGACGAAGACCTCGGTGTTATTAAAAATCTATTGATCGGCAAGACGACTCTTTTTTCAGGTCATTCCGGAGTAGGAAAATCAACATTGATTAACCGGCTTGTCCCCGGCCTGAAACTCAAAACCGGTGAAATATCGGAATACCACAACAAAGGAATACACACGACTACATTTTCCGAAATGATAGCGATTTCGGAAGGTGGATATATCGTTGATACCCCCGGGATTAAAGGATTTGGGGTATTTGACATGGATGAAGTTGAAATTTCTCATTATTTCCCTGAAATTTTCAAATTTTCTCATCAATGCAGGTTTAATAACTGTACACATCGTAAAGAGCCGGATTGTGCTGTATTACAGGCTGTAGAAGATGCATACATCAGTGAATCGCGCTATCGGAGTTACCTCAGTATGATAGATGATGAGAAAGAAAGCAAATACCGGGAAGCGTACTAAATAAAGAAATGAGATAATAAGGGATAAAATGAATCATGGATAGATTGAATATTAAAAATGTAAAGGTCAATAAGGCTTTATTAAGGCAGGAATTAAAAGACAATTGTTTTGTTTTTGTGGGATTAGTCTTATATACAATAGGTTGGACAGGGTTTTTGCTTCCAAATCAGATTACGACAGGCGGGGTAACAGGTATTGCCGCATTGGTTTTTTTTGGCACGAAAATTCCGGTGGCGTTGACTTATTTTTGTATTAATGCAGTACTTCTGACAATTTCGATTAAAATATTAGGATTAAAATTCAGCCTCAAGACTATCGGTTCGGTTGCTGTTCTTACTTTTCTACTTTCCTTTTTTCAATCACTTATAACAGAGCCTCTTGTCAAAGGAGAGCCGTTTATGAGTTGTATATTGGGAGGCGTCATGTGTGGCATTGGTTTAGGGTTGGTGTTTAATTTCAAGGGGAGCACCGGGGGCACTGATATTGTTGTCCTGATCATCAATAAATATTATCGGAATATTTCGATCGGCAAGGCGATGCTGGGAGTCGATCTCTTGATTATCAGTTCGTCATACATTATTTTTCATAGTATAGAAAAAATTGTGTACGGATTAGTCGTAATGGGAATCATGTCATATACGGTCGATATGGTTTTGAATGGAGCTCGCCAATCGGTACAGTTTTTTATTTTTTCCAATAAATTTGAGGAAATAGCCACCGCAATTAATCAACAGGCAAGGCGGGGTTGTACAATTCTTAGCGGCAGAGGTTGGTACTCCCAACAGGACGTGAAAATAATTGTAGTAATGGCTAAAAAAACAGAATCTGTCACTATTTTCAGGATTGTAAAAAATATTGATCCCAATGCATTTATTTCGCAAAGCTCGGTTATTGGAGTGTATGGCGAGGGTTTTGACCAAATCAAAAGTTAAACTTTTTGGCATGATTTTTTCATAATCCGAAATAATTGTTTACATTTGCGCAGGTTCTCCAAAAGAGACCCAAAGAAAATTAAACGCAAAACGCAGCACATCAATAACATAATGGCAATTTCTAACTCTCGTTTTAATTGTTTTTTAACTAAGTTTAACGCTTTAAATTTGGTTGAATCGCCGTTTATGTTAGAGAGAGAGAGAGAGAGAGAGAGAGACTTACCTAGGCTCACGCGCGCGTCAATATAAAAGAAATTTCCTAATTAACAACAACATAGCCCGGCTGAATTATTTGAATTTAGTCCGGTTTTTTGTGTCCTATTCCTATAAATCCCTTCCCCGTATATCATTTCTTGAAGTGTCGTATTTGAACCGTTTTTCCCCGCTTGCGAAAGTAGGGAGGAACTTCTATGTTCAAATCGAAAATTGTATGTATGTGTTTGCAAATGTTTCGGGGAAGGGTTGTAGGGGAAGTTGATGATTGACAATTGATAATTGACAATTGACAATTGATAATTGATAATTAAAACGTAGAATTTAAAACTTATAACTTATAACTTATAACTTATAACGTATAACTTATAACGTATAACGTATAACGTAAAACTTAAAACTTAAAACTTAAAACACAAAATACATGAAACAAGCAATTACGACACAACGAAGATTAACCCCGTGGAGA
>JAIRZF010000128.1 GCA_031267385.1 Dysgonamonadaceae bacterium
CTTGTTTTATTATTGCAAGTCACGCTGTTGCCGGCGCAGAAAGAAGAATTGTTTCGAAATCAGGATGCTCCCGTGCATGATCGTATCATGGATTTATTGTCCCGGCTTTCGATTGAAGAAAAAGTATCTCTTCTCAGAGCAACTTCTCCCGGGATTTCCCGTTTGGGAATCGATAAATATTATCATGGAAATGAAGCTTTACATGGAGTTGTCCGCCCCGGAAATTTTACCGTATTTCCACAGGCTATAGGGATGGCTGCCATGTGGAACCCGGAATTACACTATCGTATTGCAACCGCTATTTCCGACGAAGCCCGGGCTCGTTGGAATGAGTTGGAACAGGGGAAAAAACAAAATTCACAGTTCAGTGATCTGCTTACTTTCTGGTCTCCTACGGTCAATATGGCGCGTGACCCGCGTTGGGGACGAACTCCCGAAACATATGGAGAGGATCCTTTTCTCTCCGGAACATTAGGTACTACATTCGTAAAAGGGCTTCAGGGAAATGATCCGAAATACCTCAAAATCGTATCGACTCCAAAACATTTTGCGGTTAATAATGAAGAACATAACCGGTTTGAAGCAAATCCCCTGGTTTCTGAAAGGCTTTTGCGAGAATACTATCTCCCCGCATTCGAACAATGTGTCCGGGAAGGAAAAGCCGCTTCCATCATGACAGCCTATAACGCAATTAATGATACCCCCTGTACTGCAAATCCATGGCTGATACAAAAAGTGTTGCGTGAAGATTGGGGATTTGACGGATATGTAGTTTCCGACTGTGGCGGCCCTTCCCTGCTTGTCAGCGGTCACAAATATGTAAATACAAAAGAACAGGCGGCGACTGCATCTATTAAAGCCGGGTTGGATCTGGAATGTGGGGATGATGTTTATATCCGCCCGTTATTGAATGCGTATGAGCAGAATATGATTTCGATTGCAGATATTGATTCTGCAGCTTACCATGTGTTAAGGGCAAGGATGCGACTGGGACTTTTCGATGATCCGGCTGATAATCCGTATAATCGAATAAAATCCTCGGTTGTTGGTTCTCCGGAACATAAGGAACTGGCTTTGGAAGCTGCCCGTCAAAGTATTGTTTTGTTGAAAAATGAAAATAATATTTTACCTGTCGATCTGAAGAAAATAAAATCCATCGCAGTCGTAGGGATCAGTGCCGCCAGCTGTGAATTTGGCGATTACAGCGGATTTCCCGTCAATCAACCGGTATCTGTCCTGGCAGGTATTCGCAATAGAGTTGGAGATAAAGTGAAGATCGTACACGCTCCCTGGGTTTCAGCTTTGGACGGTTATGAACAGATTTATCCGTCTTACTTCCCCGAAGGACTGCAAGCAGAGTATTTTTCCAATAAAAACCTTGAAGGAGAAGCCAAGCAGAGAAAAGACGAATGGGTGAATTTTGAACCGGCTAATCAGGCTCCTGATCCGTTTCTTCCAGGATCTCCTTTATCAATTCGTTGGAAAGGTAAACTTCGCCCTTCAGTCTCCGGAACATATACTTTTGCATTTACTTCCGACGACGGTTGCCGTTTATTTATTGACGGAGAAAAAATAATTGATGCCTGGGCCGGGCATAGTATTCGTACGGATACGGCACGCATTGACCTGGAAGCGGGAAAAGATTATTTTTTACAAGCTGAATATTATGATAATCGAGATGCAGCCATTGCCCGTTTATCCTGGAAAATTCCGGCTACAGATAAGAAAAGCCGCCTGGAATTGTATGGCGAAGCAGGAAAAGTGGTGCGTGAAAGTGATCTGACCATTGCAGTCCTCGGAATTAATAAAAGCATTGAACGGGAAGGGAAAGACCGGAACGACATCCATTTACCGAAAGATCAGGAAGAATTTATACGTGAAATATACAAAGTTAATCCGAATACAGTGGTAGTCCTTATCGCCGGAAGTTCGTTGGCTATTGACTGGATCAATCGGAATATTCCGGCAATTGTCAATGCCTGGTATCCCGGTGAACAAGGAGGAACGGCTGTTGCAGAAGTGTTGTTCGGCGACTATAATCCGGCAGGAAGATTACCTCTGACTTATTATAATTCTTTAGATGAACTTCCTCCATTCGATGATTATGATGTGACAAAAGGACGTACTTATCAATATTTTACCGGAAATCCGCTTTTCCCGTTCGGCTACGGATTGAGTTATTCTTCTTTTGAGTACAAAAACCTGTCAATCAAAAATGAAGATAAATCCATACGGGTCAATTTTGAGGTGAAAAACACCGGTCAAAAGGATGGGGATGAAGTTGCACAATTGTATGTAAAATTGCCCGACATGAATATCCCTTTGCCGATCAAACAATTGAAAGGATTCAAGAGGGTTTTCATCAAAAAAGGGCAAACAGAAAAAATAGAGATCGTATTATCTAAAGAAAATCTTCGCTACTGGGATGAAGAAAAAGGGACTTTTATCGTTCCATCCGGTATTTACCAATTTATGGTAGGAGCATCCTCAGAAGATATCCGCATATCGAAAGAAGCAGGCATCTAAAAAGTTAAATAGTTTATTTTCGTCTCTCTTTTTTGGGTTTTTTCCTGTCAAAATTTTTCTTTGAATTCCAATCCGGTTGACCGAAGCCTCGTTCCGATTGACCGAAACCTCGCTCCGGTTGACTGGGTTGGGCAACTTCGACTGCCAATTTCCTGCCAAATCCGGTTTTCCTGTGGAGGGCTTTAACTACCCGGTCTTTATCTTCTTTTCGTACTTCAAAGAAAGAAAAATTTTTCATCAGGTCTATACGGCCAACTTCAACCATTTTACCGGGAATATAGTCATTCAACAAACCAATGAGTTCGGGAGGCCTTATTCCGTCCATTTTCCCGACGTTGATGAATAAGCGGGTAAACCCTCTTTCTGAGGCTTGTCCCATACCTTTTCTGCCATTACCTCCTCTACTTTCTCTACTTTCTCTACCTCTTTTGTCGAATTTTTCTCTTTCCTGAGGAATTTCAATTTCGTTGGCATCCTGATAATAATCGATCATCCGGTTAAATTCTAGTGAAATCAGGCGTTTGATGACGTCTTCCTTGTCCAGCCAATCCAATTTCCGGTATATTGAAGGCATTATATCTGAGATTTCCTCCTCGTTTACCTTTACTTTTTCTATCTGGTCTACGAAGTTGAATAGTTGTTTTTGACAAATTTCTTTTCCTGTAGGAATTTTCCCTTGTTCAAATGTTTTATTGATAATTTTTTCAATCTCACGAACCTTATGTTTTTCTCTCAGGTGAATGATGCCGATAGAAGTCCCCGTTTTACCTGCCCGACCTGTACGTCCGCTTCGGTGGGTATACGATTCCACATCATCGGGAAGTCCGTAGTTGATTACGTGTGTCAAGTCGTCGACATCCAATCCCCGTGCAGCTACATCGGTAGCAACCAGCAATTGTAAGTTACGGATTCTGAATTTATTCATTACATAATCGCGTTGTTGTTGCGATAGATCTCCATGTAAAGAATCGGCGTTATAACCGTCTTTGATCAATAAATCGGCAATTTCCTGGGTTTCTTTTTTTGTCCGGCAAAAAATAATACCGTAAATACTCGGATTGTAATCTGCTATTCGCTTTAATACCAGATATTTATCTTTTGCATTTACCATATAATAAATATGGCGTACATTTTTGGCTCCCTCATTTTTCTTTCCAATGATGATTTCTTTCGGAGAGCGCATGTATTTTTTTGTGATCTTGGCTATTCCAGCAGGCATTGTCGCAGAAAATAAAAGCATATTACGGTCTTCCGGGACTACTTCCAGAATGGCGTCTATACTTTCGGAGAAACCCATATTAAGCATTTCGTCTGCTTCATCGAGGATCACATTCCTTACATTCTGCAAATTTACCGTTTTGCGATTGATGAGGTCGATAAGCCTTCCGGGCGTTGCAACAACAATATGAACTCCCCGACGAAGAGCTTTGATCTGGCTTTCTATACTGGAACCTCCGTATACCGGTAAAACTTTGAGGTTATCTATGTATTTGGAATAATCATTCAGGTCGTCTGCGATCTGAAGGCATAATTCTCTCGTAGGGCAAAGAACAACTGCCTGAGGCTGAGTGTTTTTGATGTCTATTCGTTGGAGTATTGGTAATCCGAACGCCGCTGTTTTTCCGGTTCCGGTTTGAGCTAAAGCGATCACTTCATTATCATTGCCAAGTAAATAAGGAATCACTTCCTCTTGTACCGGCATGGGCGATTCATAACCCATTTCACTGATTGCCCTGACGATGGATGGGGCAACTCCTAATTCTTCAAATGTTTTCAAGCTTGACGTTTATTTTAAAATTGGCGCAAAGGTAACAGTTTTATTTTATTCGGACTCTTTATTGAGTAATAAATTCTTTAACTTCTCCCTTTTTTTGCTTGTCAGAAGCAACTCTTTTTCCAAATAATTGTTGACGGAGCCGAATTCTTTATTGATTTGGTCAAAGAGATAGTTAATGACTTCTTCGTGAGAGCTCAAAAGGACGGTTAACACTTCCTGTACGGAAGTTTCGTAAAGATCTCCGTCAGGAATCAAAAAATTGAAGTTGGTGTACTTGTTTGAAAGCATATAATCCTCTACAATTTGGTCGTATGGGATATCTAAAGCCGCTAAAATAAGAGCGATAACCAGACTGGCCTTGTCTTTCCCCCAGGTGCAGTAGATCAATACGGGATAATTGTTCCCGTCCAACAGCATATCAAAAATGCGGATCAATTGCTCCTTGTTTTTGTGCAACATTTCCATTTGACCATCCTGTAAGGCAATGAGAATATCTCCTTTCTTCATTTCCTCAAAAGTGATCTTATTAATAAAAGAATTGAGATTCTCGCTTTCAATGGGTATATTGAAGACCTGTGAACTCCTGTATTTAGGCGGCGCGATATCGATCTCCCTGTTTGTACGCAGATCGGTCATCGATTTGATCTTCAGATCATCCAGTATCTCCACATCACCGGGAGTAGCATTGTACATGGAACTTGAACGATATAATTTCCCCCATTTTATGTAGGATTTGTCTTTAGTGTAATATCCGCCCACATCCCTGAAATTATACACTCCATCGGTTGGCATTGCTCTTTCGGCTGTAACGACCGACTGTTTTTTATTAAAAACAAGTTTGAAATATTGACGCGGTTCCAGGAATTTTGAAGCGACAATAGCATACCCTGTTTTTATGTCTTGTTCCGTAATGGGATTTTGAGACACAAATGATTCTGGATCGGAAGATTGGTATATTTTTACCGTTCCGTCAATAAGAGGATAAGTCTCCCATTTGAGCAAATAATCCCCTTTCGGATTTCGTTCACAAGCGACACGAATTTCCGAATTATCCCTGGAACATGAAAAAAATGCCGGAAACAATAGAATGAAATATACTGAAAATCTGTTTGTCATTAACACAAAAGTAACGATTATTCGCTGAACCTCCAAAAATGCAACATTTTTAACGGGATAAGATCATCCTGAAAATCAGACCCCTCGTCGTTTCAAACTTCCATGTTTGAAATGACGAGGAGCCTTTCTTTTGTCTTCTTAAACTGTCTTTGCGACAGGGATTTCCCGTTTGAAGCTTTGCCTGAGAGAGATCAATGTCTCTGTTGAGATCACTCCCGGAATTTCCTGAATTCGACCATTCAGGAGTTCCATGAGATGCTCATTATCACGGGCAAATAATTTGATCAACATCGTGTACGGACCGGTAGTAAAATGACATTCCACGATTTCGGGAATTTTTTCAAATTCAGGAGCCACGTCTTTATACATGGATCCTCTTTCCAGTTTTACTCCGATATAAGTACAGGTGTTGTATCCCAATACTTTAGGATTAATGTGATAGCCCGATCCGATGATCACTTTCATTTCGATCATTTTCTGAACCCGTTGATGGATTGCTGCTCTCGATACACCACAAACCTCAGCAACATCTTTGAAAGGGATGCGTGCATTTTGAGAAATGATCTCCAAAATCTTACGGTCTAATTTGTCAATTTTTTCCATAATTTTATGTATCAAATCTGGGTCAAAAGTATTTTTACTCCACAATTTCAAGTAATTCTATTTCAAAAATAAGGGTAGAGAACGGATCAATACCGCCCGGGCTTCCTTGTGATCCGTACGCCAATTCGTAAGGAATATAGAAAATATATTTAGAACCTACATTCATTAATTGAATACCTTCGATCCAACCCTGGATAACACCACCACCTACGCTGAATTCAAACGGTTCTTCATTTTTTACTGAGCTGTCGAATTCAGATCCATCGGTTCTGGTTCCAACATAATGGACTTTTACTTTGTTGGACGGAGTTGGTTTTGGGCCGTCTCCTTCTCTAACTACTTTGTATTGAAGACCGCTTGCCGTTACCTGAACACCTTCTTTCGTTTTATTTTCTTCCAGCCATTTCAGATCGGAAGCTTTCTTCTCTCCATAGCGAATTTCCGAAGCTTTAGTAGTGGAGAAGACCTGAGCTTCTTCTTTGCTCATTTTCAAGTCTTTATTTGTAGCTCCTGAAATAAATCCGGCCACAAAATTAGTTTTGTCGATTTTCAGAATAGAATCATTGCCGAAGACTTGTTGAGTCATGCCTGGAATCCACTGTTGAACAATCATTTGTCCCAGTTGAATACCTACGGCGTGTGCATTTGCTTTTTTATCTTCGGGATTGAATTTAATACCATCTTCCAATCCTTTGACAAAATCAACCATATAAGCGGAATCTACACCCATTTGCATCAGATACATATCCAAACCCTGTGTGGTTTGGTAGACACCCATAGCATACGAGAGAGAATCTACATTTGTTTTCAAATCTGCCTTTGGAGTTTGAGCAGAACAGGATGTGAAAGCTACGACAGCAGAAATAGCCACGAAAGTAGTGGCGAAACCTAATAACTTTTTCATTACTTTTAAACGATTTATAAAATTTATACTATTTCTAATAATTCTACTTCAAAAATCAACGCGCTATCCGGTTCGATCATCTCCCCCGCTCCTCCGGAACCATATGCCAGTTCTGAAGGCAAAAAGAGCTTCCATTTGGATCCGGTAGGCATCAATTGAAGCGCTTCCGTCCATCCGGGGATCACTTGATTCAATCCGAAAGTGGCCGGTTGTCCTCGTTTGATGGAACTGTCAAACTCCAGACCATCGATCAATGTGCCCTGATAGTGGCACTTAACACTGTCGGTGGCTTTTGGCTTCGGGCCATTTCCTTCTTCCAGGATCTGGTACTGCAAACCGCTTGCCAAAGTAACAACCCCGGATTTTTCTTTGTTTATCCGAAGAAATTCTTTTCCGGCTTCTTTATTTAATTTCCCCTTTTCTTCCTGCAATGTCACAAAATAATCACTGATTACTTTCTTAGCTTCATCATAAGATAGCAGAAGATCACTTCCTTTTAAAACAGCTTCAACTCCTTTTTTGAAATCCTCAATATCCAGGCCTTTAATACCGGATGTTTTGAAATTATTTCCAATACTTAAGCCCAATGCATAACTGATTTTGTCCATTTATATTTATTCTATAATTATTAAAGTCGTTTTCGTAAACGATGCAAAAGTAATTCTTTAAATGACACAATTATAATGATTATACGTTTTTTTTCGTATTTTTGTCATCACAATCACTCATTTTAACATTTTGAGCGAAAAATTATGGAAGAAAAAGTTCGAATTTATTGCAAAAACACAAAAAAATATCAAAGTTTTGAACCTGGGGCTTCTTTATTGGAAATATATGATGCCATGGAGGTGAATCTACCTCATAAGTTTGTGGGAGCCAGAGTGAATAATAAAACAGAGAACTTGAATTTTAAGTGTTATACATCTAAGGATGTAGATTTTTTTGATGTAAGCGATCCGTCGGGAATGAGAGCGTATGTGCGTTCCCTTTGTTTCATTTTGTCAAAAGCGGTCAACGATTTGTATCCGGGAGAAGAAATATTTATTGAACATCCGGTCTCCAAAGGATATTATTGTGATCTGGCCCTCAACAGGGCGATAACGGAAGACGATGTCGTGAGGATAAAGAACAGGATGCAGGAAATCATTGAGATGTCACTTCCTTTTGAAACTCACTCGGAGCAAACGTCCGAAGTTGTAAAGTTGTTCCGGAAACACAACATGGAAGACAAAGCAATCCTGCTTGAAACTGTGGGAAAAGTTTATAGCACCTATAATGTACTTGGCGGGCATATTGATCATTATTACGGGTCTTTATTGCCGCATACAGGTTGGATTTATCTTTTTGGACTGGAAAAACTCAATGGCGGATTGTTATTAAGGGTTCCCAATATGCAAAATCCATCGGAATTACAGCCATTTGTCCGTCAGGATAAAATGATGCATGTTTTTCAGGAACATCTGAAGTTTCAACGGGTGATGGGTATGTCGAATGTGGGCGATCTGAACCGGATGCATGAATCGGGAATAACACCATCTTCGGTCAAAGTGGCGGAAGCGATACAGGAAAAACAAATTGCGAAAATTGCCGATGAGATCGCAGAAAAATATGCCGATGGAGTTAGGATCGTATTAATTTCCGGACCCTCTTCATCAGGGAAGACCACTTTCTGTAAACGTCTTCAGGTGCAGTTGTTGACGAATACTATCCGTCCGATGGCCATTTCTCTCGACAATTATTATGTTAATCGTGTTGATACTCCACTGGACGAATCGGGTGAATATGATTTTGAATCCCTTTATGCGATTGATCTCCAACTTTTTAACTCTGATTTGAAAAAAATTCTTTCCGGAGAAGAAGTTGCTTTGCCTACTTACAATTTTACTTTAGGACAACGGGTATACAAAGGAAATACAATTAAAATGAAAGAAAATTCGGTTTTGGTAATGGAAGGAATTCATGCTCTGAATCCTGAATTACTGCCGGGGATAAATCATTTTACCACCTATAAAATATATGTTTCGGCATTGACTACGATTTCTCTGGATGACCACAACTGGATTCCAACCACAGACAATCGTCTTATACGGCGCATCGTCCGGGATTATCAGTTCCGAAAATATTCGGCAAAAGAAACAATTGCCCGTTGGACCAGTGTCCGGAAAGGGGAAGATAAGTGGATTTTTCCCTATCAGGAAGAAGCTGATGCAATGTTTAACTCTGCGATGTTGTATGAGTTAGCTGTTCTCCGAAGATTTGCAGAACCGATTCTGGCAGAAGTGTTGCCACGTGATCCGGAGTATGCTGAAGCGTATCGGTTATTGAAATTTCTGAAATATTTTGTTTACATTGATATCAATGAATTACCGAATACTTCGTTATTAAGAGAATTTTTAGGGGGCAGTAGTTTTAGGTATTAAAAAAACAATTTTTATCTTTGCACTGTTTTTTCATTACAAAGACTTTTGACATCCTAAAATGATCAGACAACAATTAAGCCAAAGATTACAGCAAAGGCTATCTCCGTTACAGATTCAGCAGATCAAAATGTTGGAGCTCAATAGTATTGAGCTCGAATACAGAGTAGATCAGGAATTAGAGGAAAATCCGGCTTTGGAAGAACTTGATGATTATTCGTCCGGATCGGACGACGAAGGGGCTGCAGATGAATTTGTTTCGAATGATGACGGTAATATTTCGGAAGAAGATATTGTATTCGGAGATTATTTAACGGAAGATGATATCCCTGATTACAAATTCCATCAGAATAACTATTCGTCTGAAAATCAAAAAGATGAAATACCGTATTCTGAATCAGAATCTTTTCAGGAGTATTTACTTGATCAGTTGCGTTTGAGATCCCTCACTGAAGAACAATTCAGGATCGGGGAATATTTGATTGGAAACATCGATGAAGATGGTTATTTGAGGCGTGACCTGAACGCCATTTCCGATGATCTGGCATTTCAATATGGGGAAGACGTGCCTGTATCGGAAATTGAAAAAATATTGGGGGTAATTAAAGAATTTGACCCTCCCGGAGTTGCCTCCGCAGACTTGAATGAATGTCTGCTGTTACAACTTAAGAGAAAAACTCCGAATCCGGCAAGAAAGAATGCCTGCGAAATTCTGGAGGGTTATTTCGATGAATTTTCGAAAAAACATTTTGAAAAAATATTGAAGGGGATGAACATTAGTGAAGATGATTTGAAAGATGTTATGAAGGAGATTACTTTGTTGAGTCCCAAGCCGGGAAGCGCTTGGGAAAGCAATTTGGAAACAAAGATGTCTCAAATTAGTCCGGATTTTTTGGTTGAAGCTGTTAATGGAGAACTTATCTTCAGCATGCCGCATCAGAACATTCCGGAGTTGCGTGTCAGCCGTGAGTATCAGAATATGTTCGATGATTATTCGAAGAACAAAAAAAATCGATCGGCGGATAGAAGGGAAGCGTTGCTTTTTGTTAAGCAAAAACTGGACTCTGCAAGGTGGTTTATTGATGCGGTCAAGCAAAGACAGAATACATTGAAAGGGACAATGATGGCGATTCTGGAATTGCAGCATGACTTTTTCCTGACGGGAGAAGACAAAGATCTCAGACCAATGATCCTTAAGGATGTTTCGGAACTGAGCGGTTACGATATCTCTACCATTTCGAGGGTCAGCAACAGTAAATATGTGCAAACGAATTACGGTATTTATTCGTTAAAGTACTTTTTCTCCGAATCGTTACAAAATGAAGCCGGAGAAGAAGTCTCTACGCGGGAAGTAAAAGCGATCCTGAAGTCTTGTATAGAAGGTGAAAGCAAAATCAAGCCTTTTACGGATGATGCGTTGGTACGTGAGTTGAAGAATAAGGGATATGAGGTTGCGAGGAGGACCATTGCCAAGTACCGGGAACAATTGGGAATTCCTGTTGCACGGTTGAGAAAAGAAATTTAATGCTGTTTTACGAAATGTAAAACAATAACGTATAATTTAAAAACTTTTTATCATGAATTTTCCAGAAGGATTGAAGTACACAAAAGACCATGAGTGGATCCGCGTAGAGGGAGAAACTGCTTATGTTGGGATCACAGATTATGCACAGGAAGAACTAGGCGAAATTGTTTTCGTTGATGTGGACTCTGTAGGAGAAACAATTGGTCAAAATGAAGTTTTCGGATCCATTGAGGCGGTGAAAACCGTTTCGGATCTTTTAATGCCTGTTTCGGCTGAGATACTTGAAATAAACGAATCTTTGGAAGATCAACCGGAATTGGTTAATAAGGATCCTTATGGAAAAGGCTGGATCATCAAGGTGAAAGTAGAAGATGCAACTCAGGTTAACGGACTGCTTTCTGCAACTGATTATAAAGCGTTCATCGGGAAATGACACCTGTCGTGAGCATTGTTATGGGGAGTACTTCAGATCTCCCTGTAATGGAAAAAGCAGCAAAGGTATTCGACGATTTCGAGATCCCTTTTGAAATGCATGCGTTGTCTGCACACCGGACACCCGCAGAGGTGGAGGAATTTTCGAAAACGGCCAAAAAACGCGGTGTAAAAGTAATTATTGCCGCTGCAGGAATGGCGGCTCATCTTCCGGGAGTTATTGCTTCCATGACCACTTTGCCGGTGATTGGAGTTCCTATTAACTCATCTCTGGATGGGATGGATGCTTTGCTTGCAATTGTTCAGATGCCTCCCGGTGTTCCTGTAGCCACAGTCGGTATTAATGGGGCTATGAACGCTGCCTTGTTGGCTGTTCAGATGCTTTCGGTGGAAAGTGAAGAATTACAGGCAAAACTTGTAACCCACAAGGAAGATCTGAAAATAAAGATCGTTCAAGCCAATAATGAACTTTCTTCCGTAAAATATAAGTTTAAGACGAATTAATAAATAATTGTTGAACTTATTTAACTATAAACGCCGCCGATCGTCAGTTGTAAACATTGGAAGTACGCCGCTGGGCGGGAGTCATCCTATACGCCTGCAATCGATGACGAACACGTCTACAATGGATACGGAAAACAGTGTATCCCAGTGTTTCCGTATCATTGAAGCCGGAGGTGAATATGTGCGTCTTACCGCCCAGGGTGTTCGTGAGACCGAAAATCTGAAAAATGTCCGTGAACGGCTGAATTCTCAGGGTTGTGCAACTCCATTGATTGCAGATATTCATTTTAACCCTAAAGCGGCGGACAGCGCCGCCAAAACAGTTGAAAAAGTTCGTATCAATCCCGGGAATTATATAGATCCGGTTAAAACTTTCACAAAGCTTGAATATCCGGACGAGGAATATGCTGTAGAAATAGAAAAAATCAGGGAACGTTTCGTTCCATTCCTGAATATTTGCAGGGAGCATAAAACCGCTATCCGTATAGGGGTGAATCACGGATCATTATCAGACCGCATCCTGTCGCGTTATGGGGATACCCCTCAGGGGATGGTTGAATCGTGTATGGAATTTCTGAGAATATGTGTAGCCGAAAATTTCCACGACGTTGTTTTGTCCATTAAAGCCTCCATGACTTCGGTTATGGTACGCACGGTACGCTTACTGGTGCGTCGTATGGAAGAGGAAAACATGGCTTTTCCATTGCATTTGGGGGTTACTGAAGCCGGTGACGGGGAAGATGGCCGAATTAAATCGGCGGTAGGGATAGGCGCTCTGTTGATGGAAGGCATTGGGGATACGGTCAGGGTCTCTCTAAGTGAAGATCCTGAGTTCGAAATTTCGGTTTGCCGGAAAATAATTGATTATGTAAACAGCAAAAAAGATCATCCAGCTATTTCCGGGACTGTTTTTCCCGGTTATAACCCGTTTGATCCGGAAAAACGGAAATCTTTCGGGATAGATAAATTTGGAGGTAAAAACCCGCTTGTTGTCATTGAAGACCTTGTTTCTCCTTTGTTTACGGTCAAACAACTTGAAGATTGGCAAAAATGCGAATCCGTTCCGAAGTTTCTGGAGCTAAAGTATGACGATCTTGATGATGATCTTTTATCATTAATAAAACGGGATAAAGAGACAGTAATAATTCTCACGAGTGACCACCGGTTTTCAGTTGGAGAACAGAAAGCGTCCGTCCATCATTTGTGCAATGAAGGCATAGATAATCCCATAATTATTAAACGGGTTTACAATGAGGCGGATATTGAATCCTTTCAGGTCAAGGCTGCAATGGATTGCGGCGTTTTCTTTCTGGATATGATGGTTGACGGCCTTTGGCTGCAAAATACTTCCTCCGAAATTTCTTCTGATGAGTTGAAGTCAATCAGCTATGGAATATTGCAGGCAACCGGACGCCTGATAAGCAAAACGGAATATATTTCCTGTCCCGGTTGTGGAAGAACGTTGTTTGATTTACAATCGACAATTAAGAAAGTTAAAGCGGCAACAAGTCACTTGAAAGGTCTAAAAATAGGAATTATGGGTTGCATTGTTAATGGCCCTGGAGAAATGGCTGATGCCGATTATGGTTATGTTGGAGCCGGGCCCGGTAAAATCAGCCTGTATAAAAATAAAGAATGTATTGAGAAAAATATCCCGGCGGAAAAGGCTGTCGAAAGTCTGATCAAGCTTATTAAAAAGTATGGAGATTGGAAAGACGCAGGCGAATAATGTTAAATTTTTGCTGATTGATAAGGAATTCTCATTTATTTTTACTTAATTTGTAGGTTAAAATAGTTTTAACGGACATAAATTGAAAATTGTTGCGCTATGAATCAACCTCTCGATCCAAAACATGTTGCGAATGAAAACATGTTTGAAGAAAGTAATCCAGTGAATTCTCTTGGACAGGAAGAACAGCTTCCCGTTGTTGAAAATCAAGAAGAAAAACCAGAATCAGTAGCTTCTGCCCCGGAAATAGAATCTCCGGAAGAGCAGGAGCCTGAAGTTATTATACCGGAACCCATTCAGGAAATAGTATCGGAAGTAGTATCAGATGTGGTATCAGAAGTAGTATCAGATGTGATTGAGACCGAAACTCAGGAAAATACTTTGGATGATGAGGCTGTTTCTGTAGAAGAAGATAATTCTGATAAAAGTGATGTTGAAGTTGAAGTTGTTGATCCGGAGGCAAATGACTTTACGGAGCAATCGGATAAATTAACAAAAGAACAAATTGTAGAACGATTGGGTATTATAGCCAATTTGTCGATCAATGAAAGTGTAAAAGCTGAAGTGGATGCTTTGAAACAATCATTTTACAAGCAAAAAAGGATTGAAACAGAGGCAGATAAAAAAGCTTTTGTCGAAAATGGAGGTGAAGAAGCCGAGTTTATTGCTCCAAACGATAATCTTGAAGAAAGTTTCAAGGAAAAATTACAATCTTTCCGTGAAAAAAAGGCCTCTTTGATAGCTGAAAGTGAAAAAATAAAAGGAGAAAACCTGAAAGCAAAACAGGCAATCATTGAGGAATTGAAAGCTTTGATTGAAAGTCAGGATGATTTCTACAAGGTATATAATGAGTTCCGTCGCTTGCAACAACGATGGAAAGACATAAAACAAGTTCCTCAGGCAAGTGTTAACGATCTTTGGAAAGCATACCAGCATTATAGTGAAAAATTCTATGATCTGTTGAAGATCAACAACGAAATGCGTGATTATGATTTCAAGAAAAATCTGGAACTGAAAATTGCACTTTGTGAAGCTGCGGAACGTCTGGATGAAGAAAAAGATGTGGTTTCTGCTTTCTATCAGTTACAAAATCTTCATCAGGAGTGGAGAGAGATCGGTCCGGTTGCGAAAGAATTGCGGGAAGAAATTTGGTCCCGCTTCAAAAAAGCTTCCACAGTGGTGAATAAGAAGCACCAGGATCACTTTGAAGGATTGCGTGCTTTGGAACAACGTAATCTGGAAGAGAAAACGACTATTTGTGAAGAAATGGAGACCATCGATTATTCCAAATTGGCGGCGTTCAAAGAATGGGACGAACAAAACAGGAGGGTTTTGGAACTTCAGGAAAAATGGAAGACAGTTGGTTTTGCTCCAAAGAAAAGTAATGTAAAAATATTTGAACGTTTCAGGGCTTCCTGCGATACATTTTTCCAAAGGAAAAGCGACTTCTATAAGGGTGTCAAAGAGGGAATGGAGGTCAACTACGAAAAGAAGAAGGCTTTGTGTGAAAAAGCCGAGGAATTGAAGGATAGTCAGGACTGGAAAGAAACGACTGATAAACTGATTGCTTTACAAAAAGAATGGAAAACCGTTGGCCCGATAGCGCGCAAACATTCTGATGCAATCTGGAAACGTTTTATTGCTTCCTGCGATTATTTCTTCGAACAAAAAAATACACATTTTTCTTCTCAGAAATCAGAGGAGCTTGAAAATCTCAAACTTAAGAAAAATCTGATCAAAAAGCTCAAAGAAATTGATGAAAGTATTGAGACTAAAGAAGCTGTCGCTATAGTACGTGGAATTATTTCAGAATGGAACGCTGTCGGCCATGTTCCTTTCCGTGATAAGGATAAAATCTATAAGGAATATAAAGATGCTGTCGACAAGCAATTTGACAGATTGAAAGTAGATGAATCGGAACGTCGTTTACAATCGTTCAGGTCAAATATGAATGATCTTGTGAATGCGGGCGACAAATCTAAAAATAAGTTGTATGGAGAGCGTGAAAAGTTGATGAGAACTTATGATCGTCTCAAAAATGACATCCAAACCTATGAAAATAACATCGGATTCTTGTCAATATCGTCCAAAGGTGGCGGTGGTTTGGTAAAAGATATGAATCACAAGATCGAAAGTTTGAAAGAAGAGCTTAATCTGGTCATTAAGAAAGTTGAATTGATCGACGAAAATCTGGAATCTCAGAAGTAAAAAATTAGAATAATATATACTCGTCGTTTCGAACGCAGAAAAATCTTTATCCGGTACGGTACGTATGAAAATAGGAATTTTATCATCGGGAGGGGATTGCCCCGGTATTAATGCGTCGATCCGGGGAGTCGGAAAAACGGCCATGACGCATTTTGGCATGGAGGTTGTCGGCATTAAGAGCGGTTTTTTAGGTCTTTTGAGTAAAAACAAAGAGGATATAGTTCCTCTTGATAATGAGGCCCTGTCCGGTATTCTTAGCCTGGGAGGGACTATACTTGGAACCTCTCGTGAGAAACCATTTAAAAAGTCGTTGAATGGCGAAGCAGACGAAAGACCTCAGGTTATTTTGGATGCTTACCATGATTTAGGATTGGATTGTTTGGTTTGTATCGGAGGGAATGGTACTCAGAAGACAGCCTATCAACTATCGCAACTAGGATTGAATGTGATCGGGATTCCCAAAACCATTGATAATGATGTTTGGGGTACTGATGTGACTTTTGGGTTTGATACGGCAGTCGACATTGCAACCGAAGCCATTGACCGGCTACATTCGACGGCAAGTTCTCATAACCGGGTGATGGTCATCGAGTTGATGGGGCATCATGCAGGATGGATCACGTTGTATGCCGGGATGGCCGGAGGTGCTGATGTGATCCTCATACCGGAACTTGGGTTTGATATAAATAAGGTAAATAGCGCTATCGTTGAAAGAGCAAAAGTAGGTAAACCGTATTCCATTGTGGCCATTGCCGAAGGCCTTGAAATTGAAGATAAGAAACTGCGTCCTGCAATTTATATTTCTCAGAAAATAGAGGAAATGACTGGAATTGAGGCTCGTGAAACTGTTCTCGGGTATGTTCAACGTGGTGGAAGTCCGTCTGCTTTCGATCGTAACCTGGGAACCCGTCTGGGCGGTCATGCTACCGAATTGATTGCAAAAGGGCAATTTGGATGTATGGTTTCCATGCAGGAAAATAAGATCACCTCCCTCCCTTTGGAAGAAGTGGCTGGGAAACTGAAATTAGTCACTCCCGACCACGATTTGATCCTTCAGGGTAAGCGAATGGGGATCTCTTTTGCAGTTTAACTACCAGCCTCCCCGGGCTCCACCTCCTCCGGTGCCGCCTCCTCCCCAAGATCCGCCGCCGAAACCGCTTCCTCCTCCCCAGGATCCGCCCTTTCCACTCCCGCCGCTTGCAATGATAATCATTGGGATGATGTACTTTACCAAGTCTTTTGAATGGCAGTTTTTACAAAAATAGGTCTTCTGCCCTTGTCCCCTACTGAAAGTTGTGGCGCGTTGTAATACCCTGTCATCTGAAAGATGGTACGTTTTTGCGTGACAATGCGGGCATGTAGTGTACATTGATGGCTTCGTGTAAGGTAGAATTTCTTTGTTCTTACAGTTATCACAAAGCCAGACGTCATAATCAATGGATTTGACACTTTCCTCGTTCTGTTGGGCGGGAGTTAAATATACATCCTCCTCTTTTTCGCTGAGTTTGTGCATTTTACATCCACAGTTTGAACAGTTGATGGGTTTATTTCGTAAACGCGAAATTGTTATGAAATAGAAAAAAAGAAATAACAACACCGGAACAGGAAAGAGAATAGAGCAAATAATTACCACGGCTTTCAGTTTCCTCATTTTAAGGCATTTGATGTGGTTTGTCTTTTTAGACTTGAGATTTTGCACAGCCGATGCGAAGAACATCAGGAAAATAATGGTTCCGATGATCAGGTATGCATGTATGAGTTTTCCCGAATTTGCAGCTTTTTCGTTTTTTTCTTTTTGTATGAGTTCTTGTGCTACTTCAGGATTTTTTATGATTTCACTGATCCTGGATATTCCTGCAAGCATTCCGCCATCAAAATCTCCGTTTTTTAGTTTGGGAGAAATGTCATTACGAATGATCCTGGAAAGGATGACGTCAGGAAATACTCCTTCTATGCCTGAACCGGAACGGAATACCATTCCTCTTTGATCCTGAACTAAAAGGAATAATAATCCGCTGTTTTTTTCTTTTTTCCCGAGTCCCCAATGCTTAAAAAGTTTAGTTGCGAAATCATCTATGTCGTCAGAACCGATAGATTCAAGTAAGACTACGGCGACTTCGGCTGTGGCATACGATTCGACAGAGGCGAGCATACCGTTTATTTCCTGTTCGGCTTGTGCGGAAATGATACCATCAGGGTTTGTAGTATAATCCCGGGCGTCTTTTAAATGATCGTTGGGAACAGTTTCCACGGTGTATTGTCCGGCATTTGCAGTTGTAACACCAATAATTGTTATCAGAGAAATCAGAAATCGTTTCATTTTCAAAAATTTATAAGGAAGGCAGACTCATACCCGTAATCTTTCGGTACAGATCGAGGGCGTAAATATCCGTCATTCCGGAAATATAATCTATTACAGCCTGTGTTTTCGTATAATCGCCGACATTTGATTTTTCGTATTGTTCGGGAATCCTTTTAATCAATAATTCCGAGTATTTTTTACCCGGATTGCGTACGGCATCCAGCAAACAATCCAGTAAGAAACCAATGATACGAAAACCGGCCAATTCTATGTCGACCACAATCTGAGAGCGATAAATTTTCTCTACGGCTATTTTTGAACAATTCATATACGCGGATTTAGGAACTTCCCCGATGTATTTTATCAAAGATTTATCAAATCGTCCCTGTAAAATATCTGTTTCATTTTCGATAAATATCCGGCTACATTCGTCGATCAATATGCCAATCACCGATGAACGGAGGTAGGCCATTTTTTCATTTTTATCGTCAACCATACTCATAATTTTCAACGCTCTATTTTTCTTTTCCTCCGGGAAAAAGTGGAGCATTAACTCAATACACTCCTCTGTAGATAGGAGTTTTAATTTATGAGCGTCTTCGATGTCCATGATCTGGTAACAAATATCGTCGGCTGCTTCTACCAGATAAACGAGTGGATGTCGGGCGTATTGAAGCGGTGTTTCATTTATTTTTATTAATCCCAATTCATTGGCAATCCTTTGATAATCGGATTCTTCTGAAGCAAAAAAACCGAATTTCCCTTTTTGCGGATCGCAGCTGAGGGAAGTGTAGGGATATTTGACAATAGAAGATAAAGTAGAGTAGGTCATTGCAAATCCTCCTTCTCTTCTGCCGTTAAATTGATGTGTCAATAGACGTAGAGAATTGGCGTTCCCCTCGAAATGTGTGAAATCGCTGACCCGTTCTCCCTGGGATTGCAGTTTTTTTATCCATTCTTTTCCGTTTCCTTCCGAAAAATAGGTGGAAATTGCTTCTTCCCCCGAATGTCCGAACGGAGGATTCCCTAAATCGTGAGCCAGACAGGCAGCAGAAACAATGGATCCCATTTCGAGGAGAGCGAAACATTCTTGTTTGGAGGATTTGAATAACTGTTTTCCGCACATGTCTCCGAGAGATCGTCCCACACATGCAACTTCCAGGCTGTGAGTCAGTCTGTTGTGAACGAAAATGCTTCCTGGAAGCGGAAATACCTGTGTCTTGTTTTGTAATCTTCTGAAAGGAGCCGAAAAGATGAGCCGATCATAATCCCGCTGAAAATCAGTGCGTTCACGCTTCGTCTTCTCATGATAAGATTCCATGCCGAAACGCTTGTCCGATAATAATTTTTCCCAGTTCATGATTACAAAATTAATATATTAAAGCGATAGAAGAGCAAAGAGGCGCGGATATTTTCATATCTTCGGAAAAAAGCGTTACTTTGCATTTAAATAACAGATTGAAAAACATGAGCGATCAACGGTATAACCAGCGTGGAGTTTCGGCTTCAAAAGAAGACGTACACAATGCTATCAGGAATATAGATAAAGGGCTTTTCCCGAGAGCTTTTTGTAAGATTATCCCGGATATTCTGGGAGGAGATCCGGATTATTGCAATATCATGCATGCGGACGGCGCCGGAACGAAATCTTCCCTGGCTTACATTTACTGGAAAGAAACCGGCGATTTATCAGTATGGAAAGGTATCGCCCAGGATGCGGTGATCATGAATATTGATGATTTGTTGTGCGTCGGAGCTACTGATAACATTTTGCTTTCTTCCACTATTGGCCGCAACAAACATTTGATCCCCGGCGAGGTGATATCTGCAATTATTAATGGAACGAACGAACTTTGTGAAGAATTATCGAAAGTTGGCGTTAACATTTATCCGACCGGAGGAGAAACTGCGGATGTAGGCGATGTGGTTCGTACTATCATTGTGGACAGTACCGTGACTTGCCGGATGAAACGTTCGGATGTGATCGACAATGCTCGTATACGGGAAGGGGACGTGATTGTCGGACTGGCTTCTTCAGGACAGGCCACTTACGAGGATACATATAACGGTGGAATGGGCAGCAATGGGCTCACATCTGCCCGCCATGACGTTTTCTCCAACTATTTGGCGTTGTTGTATCCCGAAAGTTATGATGCGGCTGTGCCGGCCGGTTTAGTGTATTCCGGAAGCAGGAAATTGACGGATAAAATTACCGGAACACCTTATGACGCCGGGAAATTGGTATTGTCTCCAACGCGGACTTACGCCCCGGTGATCAAGGTTCTTTTAGATCAGATGAGGGATAAAATTCATGGGATGGTACATTGTTCGGGAGGTGCACAAACTAAAATACTCCATTTCATCGAAAATTTGAAGATTATTAAGAATAATATGTTTCCGGTCCCGCCGCTTTTTGAATTGATCCGGGAAGAATCGGGCACTGAATGGCAAGAGATGTACAAAGTATTCAACATGGGTCACCGGATGGAGATTTACCTGCCAAAAGAATATGCTTCGAAAGTGGTTGAAATCTCCAACTCGTTTGGAATCGACGCCCGGATCGTAGGTTTTGTTGAAGCTTCTGAGAAGAAAGAATTAGTGATTGAGAGCGAATACGGCCGTTTTGAATACTAAACCATACAACGATTTTGCAGATTTTCTGGCGAAACGCTTTCCTTATAAAGTTCAGAAAATATCCATTAATGCCGGGTTTACCTGTCCTAACCGGGATGGTACGAAGGGTTTGGGAGGGTGTACCTATTGTAACAATCAGACGTTTAGTCCGGAATATTGTTATACCGGAAAATCGGTTTCAGAACAGCTGGGAGAGGGGATTCAATTTTTTTCCGGCAAATACCCTGAAATGAAATTTCTCGCCTATTTCCAGGCCTATACCAATACTTACGGAGAACTTTCCAAATTACTGGAATTATACCATGAGGCATTGAGGCATCCGGAAGTGGTAGGATTAATTATCGGGACACGTCCCGATTGTATGCCGGATGAATTGTTGGTTGCGTTGAAAAAAATTTCGGAGAAATACTTTGTACTGATAGAGTATGGCGTAGAATCCACCAATAACGAAACCCTGTCATTTATTAATCGCGGGCACACATACGAAGATGCGGTAGACGCCATTGACCGTACTGTTTCAAACGGATTGATGTGCGGAGTCCATTTGATCCTGGGTTTGCCGGGAGAAAACCGGGAAATGATCCTTTCGCATGCCTCAAAGATCTCGGAGTTGCCATTGACTACAATTAAAATGCACCAATTACAATTGATCAGAAACACCAAAATGGCTCGTCAATTTGAAAAAAATCCGGATTTATTCCACCTGTTTGAGTTGAATGAATACATTGATCTGTGTATTGATTTTATTGAACGTCTTCACCCTGATTTTATATTGGAACGGTTCGTTTCCCAATCGCCTAAAAATCTTCTGGCTGTACCTGGCTGGGGTATAAAAAACAACGAATTCACCGTGAAAATTAATCGTCGGATTGCAGAACGGAAAAGTTATCAGGGAAGGGACTATCGACATGGATAACGGAGTTATTGTTGATTTTGGAATAGGAAGTTTATTATATCAATCAAATTCATAAGGACATTATTTTCTTAAATTTTCCATTATTTGATATTTTCTGCTTATAAATCGTTCGTACAAATAACGGATCCAATAATGGTGTGTCATAATAACTATAATACTAGTTGCGATAATGATATAACAACCAATCGTTGAGAATAATTGAATTATAGTCAAAATCCCGAATAAAGAACTTCCGGCAATGAATCCTATTATTTTTTGAGCAAACGTTCGTCGTATGATAAATTCCGATTCAACAGAATACAAGTCATAATTTTGTGCAAATAGAATGTTAAAAAATAATATAAACGCCATTGGACCAGATATATATAAATATATTGATATGAAGGGTAAAACAAATTGATTGTTGTAAATTGCTATATAAAAAAACATCAATACAAATAGAATACAGGCCGCATATAGATGCGTATAAAAAGCATTTAAAAGTAGTGAATTGATAGAAATCGGCTTTGTATACAACGAATCAAAATAATCCGAATTGGAATATATTGTAAATTGAACCATGTTAAGCGTGTATGCGCCTAAATATACAGATAATCCCAATAACTTAAAATCCATAAATAAATATAGCAACAGTCCGAAGGTCATAAAGAGTAAAATTGACCGCAGGAATTTTCGAGTGCCCTTACAACGTATTAATTGCAAAATAAACAGTTTGTTGAAAATATTATCAGGCATAACCTGCAACTCAAAGAAACGCATTGACTTATGTTTGGTATCACTGTCATATATAAGATACATTTCCTGTTTAATCACGTACATATAAAATGAAATTATAAAGAACACACTTATAAATGACACAATGACACTATAATAATTATCCAACAAATTTAAATATGAAAATTCTATAATTTTGTGACGTGTTATGACAAGCGTTATCATGTACGCAGATATAATCGCTATTGTAACCAGATAACATAATTTATATTTATTACAGAAAAATTTGATTATTCTTATGGATAAGTTTATGAAAAAACCAACTAAAAAAAAATTTATAAATAACAAAACGGATGTATTGGCCGACCATTCGATTTTATTCATAAAAAACAAAGGAATAATCAACGGGAATAACATGAAATTGTATGAAGATATTGATTCTTTGGCGAGAATATATTTTCTAACCTCTATTCCAGGCATTCTGATAAGATATGGTATAATAGCATATTGATTCTCTTTTTTATAAAACAAACTACATAAAAGGATAATGATAATGATAAATTGCTCATATGTAAATTGCGTTATATATCCCATGTCGATGAATAGACATAATATCACCCCTGAAATAAATAGAGAAACGAAAGCAAGAATGTTTTTAATAAATTTATAAAAAAGCACGAGAAACATAGAATTTCCATATTTCCTACATACTAATATCTTTTCAGTATTAAAAATGATTTTCATAAGCGGTTTATCAAAATACGGGCTGTCTGTCTCAAAATACGGTTATAATTTTAAGCAATGGATGCATTATGCGAACAAGAAAGACGCATTTCACCGATGGCTTACGGCGGAACTCAACTTTTGGGGATGACCTTAATGATTAAAAACGGGGACAGAATTCTTCCTGCAAGACCGGAATATTTTATAATTTTATTTATCCCTGTGTAAATGATGGTTTTAATAGGGTTTTTGTAATTTTCATTGTAAAATCCTTTCTTAAATTCCACATGGAATCCATTTTCATTTAA
>JAIRZF010000200.1 GCA_031267385.1 Dysgonamonadaceae bacterium
GCTTTTCCATCAATCAGCGGCGCCAAATCTTCGTTGTCCAGCTGTTCGATTTTCTGTATTTCGTGGGAAGTACGGAAACCGTCGAAGAAGTGCACGAAAGGTACGCGCGACTTAATCGCCGACAGATGTGCGACGGCCGCCAAATCCATGACTTCCTGTACAGAGCCGGTGGCAAAGAGGGCGCAACCGGTTTGGCGGACAGCCATCACGTCCTGATGGTCGCCAAAAATAGAGAGCGCGTGGGAAGCGAGTGCGCGCGCCGAAACGTGGTAAACACCGGGCAACAATTCGCCGGCTACCTTGTACATGTTGGGAATCATCAACAGCAATCCTTGCGATGCGGTGAAAGTGGTAGAGAGCGTACCGCCCTGCAAAGCGCCGTGCATGGCGCCGGCAGCGCCTGCTTCCGACTGCATTTCGTCCACGCGGACGGTTTCGCCGAAAATGTTCTTTCTTCCGGCAGCCGCCCATTCGTCAACATACTCAGCCATGGTCGACGAGGGGGTGATGGGATAAATCGAAGCGGTTTCGCTGAACATGTATGCGATGTGCGCAGCGGCTTGATTACCATCACAAGTGATGAATTTTTTTTGCTTTGTCATAATTTAAAATTTATTTAGTTTTTCTTTGGGAGGGAGTTAAAGGGAGTTAGAGGGAGTTAAAGGGAGTTAGAGGGAGTTAAAGGGAGTTATAGGAATGGAAATGCCATTCCTATAACTCCTTGTAACTTCATATAACTTCTTGTAACTTCATATACCTCCCTATAACTCCTTATAACTTCATATACCTCCCTATAACTCCTTGTAACTTCATATACCTCCCTATAACTCCCTGTAACTTCATATACCTCCCTATAACTCCCTGTAACTTCATATAACTCCTTGTAACTCCCTCTCCTCAATACAAAAATCCAAAAAGCCAGAGCGGAATTACGTTCTCCTTACCCTTTTCGATGCTATCTACAGCATAAAATACGTCCGATTTGTATTTTCCGCCCAGATTTCCCAATACTTTGAAATTATATTTACCTTCAATTAAAAATTGGGCATCTTTTTTTCCTACATTCACCCTGTAATCTTTGTGCATCTGATTATAGAAAAAGGTATCTCTTACAGCCTGTTCATTTACCTTAACCTGTCTCATTGCATAAATCAAATTTGAATCCTGCGGATAAATCATAACCGGTTTTTTAGGAAAATCCTCATTTTCCGGATACAGCATATTAATTAACCGCGCATCTTTCAAATACTTCAGGTAATTCATTACCGTTGCCCGTGATGTTTCTATATCGGCGCTCAGTTGACTTACATTTGGGCTACCTGGAGTTGTCAATGCCATCAGATACAGCAATTTTCTTAATTTAGGGAGATAACTTTGTTCTACTTGCTTGATCGACAACACATCCACTTCCAGCATCATATTCATTGTCTTGAGCAGGTTTTCCGAAAAATTTCTTTTTTCAAGGAAAAACGGATAAAAACCATGGTGCAAATAGTCTCCCATATATGCCAAAGGCTTGATTTGTTTGCATATTTCTTCTGAAATTTCTTCATGATGTTCCAGAATATCCTCCAGTTTATACGAAAGGAGGTGGGATCCCGACATCAGGTTAAGGAACTCCCGGAAAGAAAATCCCCTCAGGTTATATGAAGCTACTTTCCCGGACAGATCCGGATTTTCTTCTTTCAACCTCATCACTGAAGATCCGCTGAAGATTATCTTCAGGTTAGGGAAACAGTCATAGCATTTACGCAATTCTTTCGACCAGTCGGTCGTTTTGAAGACCTGGTCTACGAGCAATACTTTTCCGCCTTTCATTTGAAATTCATCTGCAAATTCCGATAAAGGTTTACAAGTAAAGTAAAAATTGTTCAGGTTGATGTACAAACACTCCCTGTTTTCCGGTGAAAAATTTTCCCGGGCATATTGTAGCAGAAAAGTTGTTTTTCCGACCCCTCTGGAGCCTTTAATTCCTATCAACCGGTCGTTCCAATCAATCTCGTCCATAAGCTTCCGGCGTATGGGCGAGTTGAGGTGTTCTACCAAATATTGATGCGTTCTGAAAAATGAATCCATGTCAACATTCCTGTATTTAGAGCACAAATATAATTATTATCTCTTAAATTGCAAAGTCGAGATTGCAATTGTTGTAAGTTTTTGTTCGTTTTGCATTTCAATTTTGGCTTGAAAGCAATGCCACTCCTGCCTGTTATTAACTGTTCCTGTTATTACTCATTATGAATGCCTCGCCGCTGACTTTGCAGACTTCGACGAGGCATTATTTGGAATAAGACTTTCCGGCGCTGGAGTCCGGGCTACATGGTGATGTTATTTGGTGTAAGCCGAAAGCATCCACATTTTCTTTTCAAAATTCTTTATCTGATGAGCCACAACATGCAGTGTGCCCGAATCACCGGCCTTACCTGCCAATGCCTGAAGATCACGTAATTTCACGAGCAACAGTGTCAGGGTTTCCTGAATTGAATTAACGCCTTCAAGCCAATCTTTTACTCCGGCTAATTCCTTAATATCAGATTGTTTAATGTATTGAGAAAATCTGGATTCCGGGGTTCCGCCCAACATAATAATTCTTTCGGCGATCTCATCGACGGCGTCTGCAAGTTCATCGTAGTATTCTTCATACTTTTCGTGCAGTTCATAAAATTTATCTCCTTCGATCAGCCAATGCAAACCTCTCATATTCGTATAAAATACCTGATAATTTGCTAATAAATCACCTAATCCTTCAATAATAGGTTCTACAGCTGCTGTGTCTAATCCTACGTTGTTCTTTTTTGCCATAATTTTTTTACTTTTGTATTTTGTAATTGAAACGACAAAGTAAAGAATTTGTTTATTTGAAAGCAAATATTTTTCGATTTAAACTGTTTTATTTGAAAGAATATGTAAATCTATGAGTTTTTTTGACTTTTTCAATCCCGAATTCTACATTAATTACGGAGGGATATGGCTCTTACTTTTCATAGTATTTGCCGAAACGGGCTTGATGCTCGGTTTTTTTCTTCCGGGAGACAGTCTGATATTTATTGCCGGTATTTATAGCAGTTCACTTATCGGTAATATTATTTCGGGCGGAACAGGCAATGATTTTTTTGATTTACTGATCCTCATTGTTTTATTATGTATTTGCGGTATTTCCGGGAATATGGTCGGATATTGGTTTGGTGAGAAAAGCGGGACATACCTGTTCGATAAGGATGATTCCTGGATCTTCAAGAAAAAATATTTGGTACAGGCTCAAAAATTTTACGATGAATACGGCGCTCAAACCATCATTTTCGCAAGATTTTTACCTACTGTACGCACATTTGTCCCGATCATTGCAGGAGTTGTAAACATGAACAAAATCAAATTCATGTCCTATAACATAACCGGCTGTGTCCTTTGGATCGTATCTGTTTCTATGACGGGGCATTATCTGGATAAATTTCTGTTAAATCGCTACAATATAAGTATAAAAAGCCACCTTGAGGTGATCGTAATCGGGTTAATTATCATAACGACCATCCCATTTATCTGGAAATATTTTTCTTTAAGAAACAAAAAGCGTTAAAAACATACGTTTATTATCTTCTCTGTGTCTCTCTGTGCCTCCTCTGTGTAACTCTGTGTTATAAATTACACAGAGAGGCACAGAGGAGGCACAGAGAGACACAGAGTTAAAATATTCAGTAAATTATTTGGAATTATTATTCTCTTTATTTTATTTTGCGAAATAATTTTGAGGTTCGCAGCTGATACCCTCGGTTATTTAAAAATTCGTTGCTTATACGAGCAATATATTATGACTGATACTTTGAATCCTCAAAAATTGACTAAAGAGTTAATGTATTTACAAATTAGCGAAGAAATTTCCAAATACATGAATTATTCTATCTTTCACAGGGATTCACTGATTACCGACGATCGTAAAAAAGGTAATAATGTGGATGTCATTGACGCCGTTAAAAACGGTCGGTATCAATCCTCCGCTACAGATCAAAACCTTTCACATCTGTTTTTGCTTGGATCTTACTCTCAATATTCAATTAGATAACAGGTTTAATTAAGAAATGTAAATGAAAAATATAACATTTCAATAACATTATATCATAATTCGGTAACATATCTTTGAATAGAATATTGATTAACTTTGCATCACTAAAAAAGTGAAGCGTTTCAATCTTGGGGTTTGCCCCCCTAAGAACATTCTTACAAAAAGATATTGTCTAACTAAATGAAAGAAAACAGGCAGAGATATAAATTATTTCCAACATTCAAAATGCCGGACAGGGATAATCCGACAAGTTTGGCGTATCCGTTTTGCAAAATGCAAATCCGGTTGCGAGAAAAAAATCAATTATAAAACATTAATACGTAATTATCATGAAAAAATTATTTCTTATGGGCGTTATTTTTGCTTGCTCATTAGGTTTTGGTATGGCAGCAAATGAAAACGAAGCACAGGTAACTTGTTGGGAATCTTCTTGTGGAACATATAACTGTTCTATCTATGAAGATATAGAAGAACTCTGCGATGATATTGCATTTTCAGAAATAGTAGATTGTGGTGCAGATATAGTAATAATAATAATTACATAAAACCACAACATTTTTTGGGGTAGATTAGGAGATTTTCACTCTGTCATCTACCCTTATGTTCAACATAAAAACAAAAATACATTGATGTATGAAAACAAACTTAATCATTGTCCTTTTATTTTGTATGATGGTATCCGGCTCTATTCAGGCACAGACTAAACTTCTTAACGTGCCTGTCCAAATGAAAGATACCCTCGGTTATTCAAAAATTCGTTGCTTATACGAGCAATATATTATGACTGATACTTTGAATCCTCAAAAATTGACTAAAGAGTTAATGTATTTACAAATTAGCGAAGAAATTTCCAAATACATGAGTTATTCTATCTTTCACAGGGATTCACTGATTGCCGACGATCGTAAAAAGGGTAATAATGTGGATGTCGTTGACGCCGTTAAAAACGGTCGGTATCAATCCTCCGCTACAGATCAAAGCCTATTATTCAAAAATTTCCCAAAACAGAAAAACACCTCCCATAGAAGGTTAGCGTATGATAGTTATGTTTACGAGGAAGATATCGTCAAGCCTGTATGGAAAATCGAAAAAGAAAAAACGACCATTTTAGAATATTCCTGCACCAAAGCGACTACAACTTTCTGCGGTAGAAATTATACGGTATGGTTTAGTCCGGATATCCCAGTCAGCGATGGCCCGTGGAAGTTTGTCGGTTTGCCCGGATTAATTTTAAGAGCATGCGACGACAAGGGACAGGTTACTTTCGAATGTGTTCAAATTTCAAAAGTAAGTTGGCCGGATCCTATCGTAAAGCCTCATTTAACCCGGTCAACTATAAAAACTACGAAGAATGATTTTTATAAGAAAGCAAAACAATTTAGCGACAATCCAAGTGGTGTAATTAATAATAGTACAAGGAGAGTCACAACTACAGCTTCAAAAAGAATATTACAAAAAATACCTTATAATCCGGTTGAGATACTCGAATGAAGAACGTATTTTCACATCTGTTTTTGCTTGGATTCTTACTTCAATATTCAATTAGATAACAGGTTTAATTAAGAAATGCAAATGAAAAATATAACATTTCAATAACATTATATCATAATTCGGTAACATATCTTTGAATAGAATATTGATTAACTTTGCATCAATAAAAAAGTGAAATCTACCTTGGAGTAGGTTGGCTTTAAAATCTTTCAATCTACTCCAAGAATTACTTAATAATATCATGAAACACATTTTATTCATTCTAGTTTTATTCAATTTAACATGTGGGCACATTCATGCCCAAGTCAGGCTTTTCGATGCTCCACGCTTACCTAAAGATACCCTTGACTACTCAAGGATTCGTTGCCTATATGAACAATCTGTTCTATCCGATACTTTGATCTCTCACAAACAAACTAAAAGTATAATGTATTTGCAAATTGGAAATGAAATTTCTAAATATATGAGTTTCATTAATTTTCAAACTGATTCATTAATCTCTGATGACATCAGAAAGGGAAATAATATCAATTTACTTGAAGCAATTAAAAATGGACGATACCAAATGGGAAGTGATCACATCCTGTTATTCAAAAATTTCCCGAAATACAAAAATACGGTAGGCAACAGAATAGTCTATGATTCATACATTTACGAAGAAGACATTGTAACTCCAAAGTGGAAAATTGAAAAAGAGCAAGTGACTATTCTTGGATATTCTTGCACCAAAGCCACTACTAGATTTTGCGGACGAAACTATACGGTTTGGTTTAGTCCGGATATCCCAGTCAGTGAAGGCCCCTGGAAATTCACAGGTTTGCCTGGATTGATTCTGAGAGTTCATGACGACAAGGGAGAAGTTACTTTTGAATGTACACAGATTCAAAACGTAGGTTGGTCAGACCCTATTCTTAAGTCAGTTTCAAATCCACAAACAATAAAAACAACAAAAAAGAAATTTTATGACCAATTAAAGAAGTATTGTGATAATCCCAGCGGTTTTATCGAAAATAACACCCGTGTTACAAGTACGGCGCCCAAAAGAATACTTCCCAAAAAGATGTACAATCCGATTGAGTTATTCGAATGAAAAATGTATTTCCATATCTGTTTTTGCTTGGATTCTTACTTCAAAGTTTTTGTTCAACGGCACAAAATACAATTCAGGGAATCGTTCTTGACAAAGACAAACAGAGCCCACTCCCGGATGCTGTGGTTATTTTAAAGACGACGAACGATGAAGAAATTCTTGCTTATGAGTTCACCGACTCGCAGGGGAAATTTTCCAAAAACATTCCGGCAGGAAACGATTCCGTCAACATAATCGTTTCTATGCTCGGATATACAACTCAGAGCCTCCGGACGGTTAACAAATCCCAACAATTGAAATTTCTTCTGGAGGCCTCGGAAATAATATTAAAGGAAGTTACGATAAAAGCCCCTAATATTAGAAAACAAAACGATACCCTGCATTACAATGTGGCCGGATTCAAGTCGGCACAGGACAGATATATCGGTGATGTTCTGAAAAAACTTCCGGGAGTCGAAGTTGCCGAATCCGGAGGCATTTCTTACAACGGATTGCCTATCAACAATTTTTATATCGAAGGGCTGGATCTGCTTGGCAACCGGTATTCCCTGGCGACCAACAATATTCCTGTCGATGCGGTTAGCAATGTGCAAGTCATTGAGAATCATCAACGGGTACAGGCGCTTAAGGATATCGTCAGGTCGGATCAGGCCGCAATCAATATCAAGCTGAAAAACAACAAAATGATTAAACCCATCGGTACGGTCGATTGGGCTCTGGGAATGGAGCCGTTTCTTTGGAATTTGAAACTGTTTACCATGCTGGTCACTCCAAAAGCACAGGCCCTGGTGACTTATAAAACCACAAATACGGGTACGGATCTGGTTATGGAACTGACGGAACATCCTTTAATGATCAATGAGAAAAAACCGATGCTGCCTTTGGGTCTGTTTTCATCTTCTGCTTTCAGCTATTTGCCTCTGGAAAAAAACCGGTACCTGTTCAACAAAACACATCTATTCAGTCTCAATAACCTCTGGAAAGTGTCTCAAAGCAAAGAACTACGGATCAATGTCGATTACGCTTACGATGAACGGTCGCAGGAAATTGTCAATGACAACAGGTATTATTTCAACGATTCGGACAGCGTGCTGGTTATCAACGAAATCGACAAACAAAAGAATTACAACAATATAGCGGATATCAAACTGAACTATACGGATAATTCTCTCGGACATTTCCTCGAAGATGCTTTCAAACTCAGTGGGAAATGGGTCACGGAAAATTCATCGATTACCGGGACAAACAATGTCGCCCAAAATTATTCCATGCCGCTCTTCTATCTTGAAAATAGCCTGGATTATACCAAAAGAACAGGGGAAAAGGTATTCAAAGTGACCTCTTTCATCCGCTATTCCAATCAGCCTCAAGAATTAACGGTTTTTCTCGATCCGTTGGTGTATCAGGAACCAAACATACGCCAGGACGCTGCCCGCTCTGTTTTTTATACCGACAACAACACTTCCTGGAGTTACCGGTTCAATTCTAAATCCAGAATATTTGTCGACTTCCGGTTGCAGGCAGATCTCGAAGACCTGAATACGGAGATGAATTTTATTCCATTCCCGGAAAAACAGCTTTCCAATGATGTCCGCCAAAATCGGTTCAATTATATCATCTCACCGTCTTATACCTACAACAATACGAACTTTCACGCAAGCTTCAGTTTTCCGGTCAGTTTCGCCGACCTGTATGTCAACGATCATATCCTGAATGAAAAAAATCATTACAATTACCCTTTAATAAATCCATCCTTGTCTCTGTCGTATAAGTTTAGTGAATTATGGGAAAGTGCATTATCTGCCGGATATCAAAATGAGATCGGAGATGTTTTTGACTTTTCGGAAGGAATTGTAATGACTAATTACAGACATTTCAGAGTTGGCAGTGGAATTATAGAGAAGCGAGAATCCCAGAATTACTCCTGGAGATTAGCTTTTCGGGATGCGATCAACGCCCTGTTTTTCAATGTCAACTTGTCGTACAGGCCAACAGAACGCAATTTACTGTCGGACAGGACATTTATCGACCGATATTCCATTTCGCAGAGACAGGAAATCGACAATCGGCGCGATATCCGGTCGATCAGGATCCATGCGGGAAAATATTTCGACTACCTGAAAACAAACCTGTCGCTTGGCGCGAGTCACAGCCGGACGGATTTTGAGCAAAAACAACAAAATGTTTTAATTCCGGTCACCAATAAAATAACAATCTTTGAATCGAAAATCGACACAAAACTGGGCGACTGGGGTGGATTGGCATACAATGGTTTACTGATCAACAGCCGGAACCGGTTTTCCGAAACAGCAAGTGTCTCTCTCAATCAGATTGTACAAAATTTCAGTTTTTTTATTTTTCCTGCAAAAAGATGGCAGATCAAACTCCGGGGAGAATACCTGAACAACGACATTTCCTCCGATTTGAGCAAAAAAATGTTCTTCGGCGACATCGGAATCAAATACCAACTGAAATCAATGGAATTTTCTTTCGATTACACGAATATTTTCAATCAGAAAGAATACGGTTATACTTCATTCAACGGGGTGAATACCTACTCTACAAAATACAACCTGCGTCCGGCAAACTTTCTGTTCAGTATGAGTTTTAAGTATTAGAAAATCACGTCGAAAGTAATTTTTTTACCATTTCCGAGATGGCTCTTCCTTCTGCTTTTCCTGCCAGTTTTTTTGAAGCGATACCCATCACTTTTCCCATGTCCTGAGCTGAAGTTGCACCAATTTCTGCAATAATTGATTTGAGTTCAGCCTCCAGTTCCCCGGCGGTTAATTGTTTCGGCAAATAGGTTTCCAATACCACAATTTCCGCCAATTCCTTTTCCGCCAGTTCAGGACGATTTTGTTCCGTGTAAATAGTTGCACTGTCTTTACGTTGTTTCACCATTTTTTGGATGATCCTGGTTGCTGCATCATCCGTTAATTCGCCGTCGCTTCCTTTAGCTGTTTTTGCTTCCAGGAATTCTTTTTTCACACCGCGTAATGCTTCCAAACGAATCTTATCTTTTGCCAGCATGGCATTCTTGATATCTTCGCTGATCTTGTCAAATAAATTCATTAGTTTGTTTTTTTTATAATTAAAACTCTATAATATTCTCGTCATCTTTACTGTCGGCCGGTTCAGGATTTTCATCCGGTAATACTTCGTCATCCTCTCCTAAATCGGCATATTTATATTTATCGCCCAACTGTTCGATTTCTCTCATCATTTTCTTTAAATCACGATTATAGGCCGGATATTTCACAATGATGTCGATCAAAGAATCATCATCCAGTTGTCCAGGAGGGAAAATAAACGGTTTGGGACGACTTCCTTTGTTGAGTTTGTCGGCAGCGGGCTCCCCATAAAATTTACGAATCCTTATTTCGTCTTCCTTGCGACGCCGCTCTTCTTCCTCAAGTCTGACCACTTCATCCCGACGTTTTGCAAGTTCTCCTTTTTCTATCCGGTCTTTCATAAGCGGCACATGCGACATTTCAAATCCGGTTGCAAGTATGGTAATTTTTATGTTTTCCAAAAGACCGTTGTCTATCGCAGTGCCCCAGATAACTTCAATATCGGAATCAAAACGGGACATGAAGTCATGAACCTCACTCATTTCTTCCATCATTAATGGAAACTCATGGCTGGATGAAATATTCAAAAGTATCTTTTTTGCATTGAATACATCGTTGTTATTCAATAGGGGAGAATTCAGGGCATCTTCAATCGCTTTCGAAACCCGGCTTTCACCGGCGCCCAGACCACTACTCATAATGGCGACGCCACCATCTTTCAGGATAGTATGTACATCGGCAAAGTCAAGGTTGATATATCCCGGAACAGTAATAATTTCCGCAATACTCTTTGCCGCAATGGTCAAGGTATCATCTGCTTTCTGGAATGCATTCGGGACATCCAGATCGTGGTAGATGTCACGTAAGCGTTCATTATTGATAACTAGGAGAGCGTCAACATTTTCAGCAATTTTTTCGACGCCGTCCAAAGCCTGAATGATTTTCCGTTTACCTTCAAATACGAACGGAATCGTAACAATACCGACCGTCAGTATTTCCATACTTTTAGCAATCCGTGCTATTACCGGGGCGGCGCCGGTTCCGGTACCTCCTCCCATACCGGCGGTAATAAAGACCATCTTCGTACCGTCGTCCATCAGTTTCCAGATATCGTCGGAGCTTTCTTCTGCTGCCAGGCGGGCTTTTTCCGGGCGATTGCCGGCGCCCAGGCCTTCGGTTACAGTTTTTCCCAATTGCAACCGGGTGGGTACGTCACTCTTGAACAATGCCTGACTGTCGGTATTACAAAGGACAAAGGAGACATCATGAATTCCTTCGCGGTACATGTGATTAACAGCGTTACCTCCACCTCCACCAACGCCTATGACCTTGATGATGGAAGGGCGTTCGATGTCTAATTCAAATTTTATAAGGGAATCATCCATAATTGCTGATTGTATATGATGTTTATTTTACTCGTCATTTGCTTTTTGATTATCGGTCGTCTCTTTGGAGAATTCATCATCAAACAGGGATTTACTCATATTTTCAAATTTCTTTTTCCAATTTTTCATGATCTTTCCTCTATTTCCCGGATTTCCGGTACCTGCACTTCTGTTATCAGTACTGCTAATGTTATTCTTTTTATCTTCTTCGAGGGTATGATTTTTACTTCCAGCTGTAGTTCGGTTATTGTTGCTTTCGGTAACTTCAGGTTTGATAGTTCCAAAATCTCCTCCGGGAATTGAGATCTGTCCATCTTTCGAAATTACCGGAGCCGAAGCTGCACAATTCTCTTTTCCAAGAGATAAAATTCCGACAATCGCAGAATTAGAGTTATCGTTAGCCCAATCGACAGCCTGATTTACAAGCGATTTTTTCACAGCAGCCAGACGAACTTCCTTTCCCGATTTCTTACGAAGGGCATCGGCAATTTTATTCAGGTTTGAACCTCCGCCGGTAATCACAATTCCTGCGCCCAAAACATCTCCGAAACCGGATACTTTGATCTGCTCCAGGACATTTGCAAAAATTTCATCCAAACGGGCTTCAATCACATCATTCAGATCATTGATTTTTATTTGAGGGTAATCTTCTATTTTAACCTGATCATCCAGTTCAACGAGAGCGCTCCCCCAATTCACTTTCAAGGCTTCAGCTTCATTTTCCAGGACATTCATCGTAGAAATATCTTTCGTTATCACATATCCTCCCAAAGGAATCGCTACTAAATGTTTCAGAAACGAATTTTTATAAACGGAAACGTAAGTAACTCCTGCACCGAACTCCACTAAAGCGCATCCCAACTCCTTCTCCCTTTCTACAAGTACAGCTTCTGCCGAAGCAACCGGAATCGTGAAATATCCGGCAATTTTCAACCGGGCTTTTTGTTCTACACCGGTTCTCAGGTTATTTTTTATGGACGGACGACCTAAAATTAATTTATACCGGGCTTCTATCTTTTTGCACTCCAATCCTTTAGGTTTAGAAATAAGCTGATTGTCAAGATAATATTCCGGAGACAGGATTTCAATTACTTCGTACAATTCCGGGTCATATGCATTACACTCCTTTTTCATGGAAAGCAAAACCGTGTCGTCGACGATCCCGTCAACCCGACGAAATACACTGTACGTCTCCAGATGAAGCGATTGTCCTCCAACTCCAAGGTAGACTTTTTCAATTTTAGGATTCAGTCTATCATTCATCTTTGAAATAAGCTGACTCACTTTTGTTCCCGCCTCTCCGACATTGTATACGTAACCTTTACGCATACACGAGCCTGAGTCCATCTTTTCGGAGGCAATTACCGAAAGAATTCCATGTTCATCTTTCTTTCCGACCATCGCGATCATCCTGGATGTTCCAAGATCCAATGCTGCAATAAATTCCGATTGTACCATAATTCCTCAATTATTATTTCTTCTTGTACACACCACTTGATTCTTAAATTTAAGATTGATCACAGAATATCTGTTCCAACCTATTTCATTCAATCCTCTATCATAAAAAATCTTAAGTTTCTCCATGTTTTCTTTGTAATTATCCAATTTCCCGAGTATGATCTGATGATTCCCTACCCGTGGAGTTAATTCAATATCCTGATTTGAAGCGACATAGATTTGTTCAATCTGTGTATCCCAGAATTTATCATTATACAGAAATAACACAAATTCATACAATCGGGTTGTCGCAAATTCCGGTGTTATAAATCCTGTAGCTACGGGTACATACGCCGAAAAAACCGAAGTTGGTAGCGGCATGATTCCGCCTTCACTATCAACATAGAAACTTCCATTGGTGGAAAATACCCGCAAGACAGGTGTTTTTTGCGAAATCTCCACCTTGATATTTCCCTCAGGAGTCTTATAACATTCGGCTGTCTTTATCAGTTTATTTTTTCTTAATTTTTCTTCGATAGCCTCCACCTTAATTTCCGTCAGTTTTTTCCCGATAGGGCTTAGTCCTGCGTTCCGAAGCATTACGGCAACTTCTTTCCCATCAACAAAATGTCGTTCCGGGGCATCCTTTACAACCACTTCCAGATTTTTGCACACACCATCTCCTGTGTTTGGGTTTAACACAAAAACGGCAAAGAGAATATATATTAATAACATCAATGCCAAGGTAATAAGTACAATTTTCTTTATCATGACTATCTTTCTGTTTCAGATCATTTGAGACAACAATACTTCTTTTACAGGTTCAACCAACAATTCGATATCTCCGGCGCCGACCATGAGCATCAACTCATATTTACCTTTGGACATCACATCCAAGAGGTCATTTTTACTACACAATTGTTTTTCCTCACAAGTGACCAGTTCCAAAATCATCCCGGAATTTACTCCCGGAACAGGTTCTTCACGAGCGGGATAAATATCAATCAGAATCACTTCGTCGGATAAAGACAACGCTTTTGCAAATTCCTTATAAAAATCCTTTGTCCGGGAATATAAATGAGGTTGAAAAACAGTCGTAAGTTTCCTCTCCGGATACAATTCTTTTACAGAGCGTATGCTGGCTTCCAGTTCTTCCGGATGATGGGCATAATCATCTATTAATACTATTTTATCTGATTTCAGATGAAAATCAAAACGACGTTTCGCTCCGTGAAAAGAAGACATTCCTTCACGCAATTCACCGGGAGTCACACCGTTTAACCAGGCGATAGCCATGGCTGCAACCGCATTTTCGACATTCACCCTTACAGGTACTCCAAGATTGACGTCTTTTACTATCTCTTCCGGAGTTACAAAATCAAAAAGGATCTCACCATTCCCTGTCCGGATGTTTTTTGCGTAAAAATCAGGAGAATGTTCTCCGCCTGAATACCGGTATAACTTGACTCCATTTCTCAACTGCGGTTCAATATCCACCTGTTGATGCATCATTAGAGTACCGTTTTCCTGTATCAATGAGGTGAAATGTATAAAACTTTCCCTGTAAGCGTCTTCCGTACCGTAAATGTCCAGGTGATCCGGAGCCACGGAAGTAATTACTGCCATGTACGGATGCAGCCAATGGAAAGAGCGATCGTATTCATCTGCCTCAATTACAGTTAGATCACTCTTGTCCGACAACAACAGATTACTGTCATAATTCTTGAGTATTCCTCCTAAAAACGCATTACAATCCACATGCGATTGTTTCAACAAATGGGCAATCATTGATGATGTGGTCGTTTTCCCATGAGTTCCTGCAACACAGATCCCCTTATTCAATTTGGTAATTTCACCTAATAGTTGCGCCCGTTTCATGATTTCAAATCCATTTTCACGAAACCAGACCAATTCGGAATGATCGGAAGGTACCGCCGGGGTATAAACAACAATAGTCGTTTCCTTTTCTTTACAATAATCGGGGATCAAACTTATATTGTCTTCATAATGTACCTCTGCGCCTTCTTCATTAAGTTGTTTTGTCAAAAACGACTCGGTGCGGTCATAACCTCCTATTTTCTTTCCTTTTGAAAGAAAATAACGTACCAGATTACTCATGCCAATGCCCCCGGCGCCGATGAAATAGAGTGATTTTATGTTATTCGGACTCTTCATTTTTTATATTTTGATCTTCGATAAATCAGTTATTTGCCGCATATTTTTTCTATTTCGTCAACAATCCGGCTTGCGGCATCCGGCAATGCTAATTTTCCGATATTTTCGCTTAAAGCATTCATTTTTACTTCATCTTTCATCAGATCCTGAACTAACGGGATCAATTCGGAGACAGATTGACTATCTTTCACCATGATAGCCGCTTCCCTCCGTACCAGAGCCATTGCATTCTTCGTCTGATGGTCCTCCGAAACATTTGGAGAGGGCACCAGAACAACCGGTTTTCCGACAATACAAAACTCGGAAACGGAACTTGCACCCGCCCTTGAAACGATTGCATCGGCAACAGAATAGGCCAGATCCATCCGGGAAATGAAATCAGTCAGATGCAAGGGTAATCCTTTCTTATCTTTGACACTGCGACAAGCATCTTCATAATAAAATTTTCCTGTTTGCCAGATATATTGTATTTCTCCATTTTCAATGAGATCCGGGTTTTGACTCATACTTTGATTCAAAGTACGTGCTCCCAGACTTCCGCCTACTATCAAGACGGTCTTCTTTGCAGGATCCAGTTTGAAATAGGCGTAAGCTTCTTCCCTCTTTGCCGGTGTACATTTCAGATCCTGCCGGACAGGATTTCCCGTCATCACAATCTTCTCTTTTGGGAAAAACCGCTCCATCCCTTCATATGCCACGCATATTTTAGCCGCTTTTTTTGCCAGCAATTTATTTGTGACTCCCGCGTAGGAGTTCTGCTCCTGTATCAGCGTTGGTATTCCCAATTGATTTGCAACTTTCAGAGTGGGGCCACTGGCATATCCTCCCACACCGACAGCAATATCCGGAGCAAAGTCCCGGATCGTTTTCTTTGCTAACGACAGGCTTTTACGTAATTTGATCAATACACCGATGTTCTTCAACAGGTTTTTTCGATCAAATCCGGCCACCGGAAGTCCTACTACATCATAACCCGCAGCAGGAACCCGCTGCATTTCCATCCGGTTTTCAGCTCCTACAAACAATATTTCTGTCTCCGGAAATCTTGTTCTTATTTCATTTGCAATGGAAATAGCGGGAAAAATATGCCCGCCGGTTCCTCCTCCACTGATGATGACTCTCATTACGTTATACGTTATACGTTATACGTTTTTACGTTATACGTTGGGCTTACGCACGACAAAACGTATAACGTAAAAACGTATAACTTACCTAGTATTCTCCTGCATTAATATTTTCTTCTTCAAATGCAATTTCATTTGCCTCTCTTTTTTCTTCTTCAGATTCAAGAGCGATTGCCACTTCCCGCTGGATGCCTTTGGGATTTTCAAATCGGCTCACACTGAGGATTATGCCTACATACACACAAGTGATGAGCGTCGAAGTTCCTCCCCGGCTGATCAAGGGCAAGGGTTGCCCTGTTACCGGAATCAAATTCACAGCTACCGCCATGTTTGCCAATGCCTGGGAAACAATAATCAGCGCCGAACCGATAACCAGATATTTGGGGAAAATCCGCTCACAACGGTTGGCGATAATTCCTGCCCGGATAAATAAAATAACATAAAGCAACAGGACAAATATTCCACCCAGGAAGCCCATCTCTTCTATGATAATGGCAAAAATAAAATCGGAATACGCTTGAGGCAGGAAGTCCCGTTCGAGACTATTTCCGGGCATCTTGCCAAACACACCGCCTCTGGTAATTGCTATTTTAGAGTGACTGACCTGATAATTATCGTCACTAAAAGCAATTGTCGAATCCGTGATATCTTTTTTATCATGATTGAAATCTTTTATCCGCTCTTTCCAGGTAACTCCGCGCGGAAATATTTTGTTGATGGTATCTGAAGGTACGAATATCAAACAACTGACAAATAACGATAAAACGATAAACATAAGACCGGTCAGTTGCAGGATCCTCTTTCCCGATATCTGTCCGATAAACATCATGATATATATTGTAACAAATAAAAGAGCAGCTGTGGAAAAATTATCCAATAAAATAATTGTACAAGTCGGAATACTAAAACCCATGATCCAGAAAAAACATTTATCTTTCGGATCTTTTTCCTTATGCTTACTCAGAACGAATGCAGTAAACACGATCAGGGATAATTTGGCTAATTCGGAAGGTTGAAAAGTAATTCCTCCGATTGATAACCAACGGTCAGCGCCATTAACCGAGTTTCCCATCACTTTTGTGACTATCAATAGTCCCCAGGCTATCGGTACCATCACAGCCAAAATCGAGAAATACTTGGGCTTGACGCTATGAGCTATCAATACGACCGCTGTTCCTACAAGCAAAAACATGGTATGACGACCGATCGGTTCCCAGTAATTCGCCCGGTAAGTGAGCGTACTACTCGCACTGTAGACCTCGACAATCGAAATCAGACACAGGAACATGAAAATCATCCATACAACCCGGTCTCCTCTGAATATTTTATTTACAAAATCCATTTTTATACGTTTTACGTTTTACGTTATACGTTTTACGTTTGGCTTACGCATGATATACACGATATACGTTTTACGTTTTACGTTTGGCTTGCGCATGATATACACGATATACGTTTTACGTTTTACGTTTGGCTTACGCATGATATATATAATATAACACAATTACGACTACAATTGCAATTATAATCGTCTGACGCAATCTTTAAATTGCCGGCCTCTGTCTTCATAATTTTTGAACAGGTCAAAACTCGCACAACATGGTGATAAAAGTACCGTATCACCCTTTTGAGCCAACTCATAAGCTTGAGAAACAGCTTCCTGCATGGAACGGGCATCGACGATCGTGTCTATTTTACCATCAAAAAAAGCATGTAAAGGAGTATTGTCCACTCCCAGAAAAATCAAAGCGCGACACTTTTCTCGGATCAAAGCTTCAATTTCAGAGTAGTCATTTCCTTTATCTGTTCCTCCAAGAATAAGCGCTACTTTAGTCTTCATACTTTGTAGTGCGTACCAGCAGGAATTAACATTTGTCGCTTTTGAATCATTGATGTATTCCACTCCTTTCACTTTCGCAACTTTTTCCAGACGGTGTTCCACTCCTTGAAAATTGCTCAATGACTTACGAATATCTTCATTTTTAATATCCAACAGCTTCGATGATATCGTAGCTGCCAGAGAATTATATAAATTATGAGTACCTGTTAGCGCTACTAATTCTTCTTCCATATCAAAATCCCCATTTGATGTTTTTATAACTATCTGATTATTATCAATATATCCTGCAAGACTTTCTTTTTTATCCCTGGCAAAAGGATAACGAGTGACTTTAGGATTTCTTTTTTTCACTTCTTCCGATATGACCGGATCGTCGTTCCAATAAATAAATGCATCTTTTTCCGTCTGATTCCGGATGATCCGCATTTTAGAATCAACATAATTCTGCATCACATAATCATAACGATCCAGATGATCGGGAGTAATATTCAACAAAATTGCAATATCAGCCCTGAAATCAACCATTCCATCCAGTTGAAAACTACTCAGTTCAATTACATAATAGTCATGCTCTTTTTCAGCTACCTGTAAAGCAAAACTATCACCTACATTTCCGGCAAGACCGACATTCAAACCTGCATCTTTCAAAATACGATAAGTCAACATCGTCGTTGTCGTTTTACCATTGCTCCCTGTAATACAAATCGTTTTTGCATTTGTATACCGTCCCGCAAACTCAATTTCCGAAATGACCGGAATCCCTTTTTCTTTTATTTTTTTAATGATAGGAGCTTTATCCGGGATTCCCGGACTTTTTATCACTTCATCCACATTCAGGATCAAAGATTCCGTGTGCGCACACGCTTCGTATTTAATACCATATTTATCCAATAATTCACGGTACTGCGGTTTGATTTCAGAAGTATCTGAGACAAAGACGTCAAATCCTTGTTTTTGAGCCAGTACTGCTGCTCCCGTACCACTTTCACCGGCGCCGAGAATAACGATCCGGCGCACAGGCAACGTACTATTTATTATTTCTCCTTTCATTTCAAAATCATCTCATCTTTAAAGTAGCGATCGTCAGGACTGCCAAAACAATTCCAATCAGCCAGAAACGGACGACGATCTTTGATTCCGGAACCGGACAGATTGGCTTTTGTAAAATAGCATCAAGGCCTACATTCCCAGGCTTCTGAAAATGGTGATGCAAAGGTGTCATCTTGAAAATCCGCCGGCCGACTCCTGTTTTTTTCTTTGTATATTTGAAATAGGTTACCTGAAATATTACCGACAGACTTTCAACAAAGAAAATTCCACACAAGATCGGAAGTAAAAGTTCCTTATGGATGATAATTGCAAACACGGCGATGATACCTCCCAAAGTCAGGGAACCGGTGTCGCCCATAAAAACCTGCGCAGGGAAAGCATTATACCACAAAAATCCGACAGTGGCGCCGATGAATGCGCTGGCAAATATGACCAATTCTTCGCAGTGCGGTATGTACATTATATTGAGGTATGCCGCATATTCCACGTGACTCGACACATATGCCAGTATACCCAGTGTCGCCCCAATGATAGCGGAATTTCCGGCAGCCAGTCCGTCCAGTCCATCCGTAAGGTTAGCGCCATTAGATACCGCCGTGACAATAAAGATGGTAATAATGACAAATATGATCCAGGTGACTGCTGTCCGGTGACTGCTCATAAAAGAAGCCAGGTCGCGATAATCCAGATTATTATTCTTAAAAAACGGGATCGTCGTTTTGGTGGATTTTACAGCAGGGCTGTGCACTACATTGGTAGTCATATCATCTTTCTGAATTTTCACATTTTCACGTATCATCACATCCGGACTGAGGTAAAGAGTAAGACCGACAATCAAACCCAATCCTATTTGACCTACAATCTTTGCTTTACCATTTAATCCGTCTTTATTCTTTTTAAAAACCTTAATATAATCATCAATAAACCCGACTGCGCCCAACCATATGGTTGTGATAAGCATCAGAACAATGTAAACATTATTCAGCCTTGCAAAAAGCAACACCGGGATCAGTATAGATATAATAATCATAATTCCTCCCATAGTTGGGGTTCCTTTTTTCGACAATTGTCCTTCCAGTCCCAGATCACGGACAACTTCCCCAACCTGCTTTTTTTGGAGCATACAAATGATTTTTCCGCCAATGATAGTAGAGATTAACAACGCAAAAACAACCGCCATAGAAGACCGGAAAGAAACGTACTGAAACATTCCGGCTCCGGGGAAATTCAATTTATGGAGATAATCAAACAGATAGTATAACATATTATTTCATTTTAATTCCATTCTTCCGATCTAACCTATTTCTACAGTTATTCATTATTGATGATTTCTTCCACGATTTCCCGGTCGTCAAAATGATGTTTTACACCTTTCACTTCCTGGTAATCTTCGTGTCCTTTACCTGCAATTAAAATCACATCACCGCTCCGGGCCAGCATACAAGCTGTACGAATGGCTTCTTTCCGGTCGACGATACAAAGGGTCGTTTTTCGTTCTACTATATCCAATCCGGTTACCATATCATCAATAATATCCTGAGGTTCTTCAAACCGGGGATTATCGGAGGTCAGTATCACTTTATTACTCTGTCTGACTGCTTCCTGAGCCATGATCGGACGTTTTCCTTTGTCCCGGTTTCCTCCGCAACCAACGACGGTAATTATATTCCCTCCGCCTTCCAAAACTTCATGAATGGCATTCAATACATTTGTTAAAGCATCCGGAGTATGTGCATAGTCTACAATGACAGAATAACCTTTCGGCGAATGTTGCACCTGAAAACGTCCGGCTACAGAGGCCAGGGAGCTCATCAACAGCAACACTTCATCCGGATCTTCCTCAAGGAGGACTGCGGCTCCGTATACGGCCAGGAGGTTATACGCATTGAATTTCCCGACAAATCGGGTATTTACCTCTTTTCCGTTGACAAACATCTCCGTCCCGTCGAAGTGTGTTTCGATTATTTTTCCTTTAAAATCGGCCAACGAAAGCAAGGAATATGTTTTTTTATCTGCTTTCGTATTCTGCAGCATGAACATACCGTTCTTATCATCTTTATTGGTCAATGCAAATGCCGTGGAAGGAAGTTGATCAAAGAATGTTTTTTTTGCATCGCGATAAGCTTCCACCGTTTTATGATAATCGAGGTGGTCACGAGTCAGATTCGTGAAAATTCCACCTCTGAAAAATAATCCGCTGATACGTTTTTGGTCAACAGCATGGGAACTCACCTCCATAAACACGTATTCACATCCGGCATCGACCATTTGAACCAGTAATTTATTCAATTCCACCGGATCCGGAGTGGTGTGCGTTGCAGGAATAGCCAGTCCATCCACATAATTGCAAACTGTAGACAACAATCCTGTTTTGTAACCTAGTTTACGGAATAATTCGTACAAAAGGGTAGCAATGGTTGTTTTTCCATTTGTGCCGGTAACTCCGACCAGGACAAGCTGGGAAGAAGGTTCCCCATTGAATACGGAAAGCAATCGCCCCAAAGCTCCGGCGGGGTCGACAACCCGGACGTAAACAATTTCCGGGACTATTTTTTCCGGAAGAATCCGGCAAACGATGACTACGGCTCCATTTTCGATCGCTTTATCAATGTACTGATGTCCGTCGGATTGTGTTCCGGGAACAGCAACGAACAAGAATCCCGGTTCAACTTTGCGAGAATCGGCATGGATCCCGGTCACTTCCACGGTAAGTGATCCTGTGATTTTTGCATCGGGAATAGTACTGATCAATTCTTTGAGTTGCATATCTGGCCTTTATTTTAATTGAATGGATATTGTTTGTCCTTTTACGATTTTAGTCCCCGGTGTTATGGACTGTCCATAGACGGTTCCCCGTCCCGACAGGTTGACTCTTAATCCCGCATTTTCGAGGATAAAAACGGCATCTCGTGCTCCCATTCCGGTCACATTCGGCGCCAGGTTATCTATTATTTTCCGATCGCTCAGCACCAGTTTATCATTGATAATAGCAACGCTTATCAGGTTCTTGTCACTTCCCACGCTATCTTTATATGCTATGTCAAGTTTATTTAGCGCATATTCCGTTTGAGAATAAAAACCGTTTTTGATACGCGGTACCAGTGGGTTGATCGTATCCCGGTCGGATTTATCGACTTTCTTGAATAAACTCCGGGCATAAACTTCTTCGGCAATGGTCTTAAACACGGTTCCGCACATAAGTCCTCCGGAAGGAGCGCCATTGCGGGGTTTCCGGATGAGCACTATACAAGAATATTTGGGCTCGTCGGATGGGAAATATCCACAAAACGAAACCTGGTGCGATAACCCTCCGCTTTTGTAGCCTGCCGCTCCCTGAGAAATCTGAGCAGTACCTGTTTTACCGGAAATTCTCACATATTTCGAATAAGCCGGTTTCCCGGTACCATCCGGTTGATTCACTACATCGTCCAGCATGATGCGGATCTGTTTCAAGGTATTCGGAGAACAGATCTGCTTATTGATCGTCTCCGTTTTTTTCTTTTCCAACACTTTGTTATCATCCCGTATCTCTTTCACGAAGAACGGTTTTACCATTCTTCCATTATTTGCAATAGCATTAAAAAAAGCAAGCGTATAGATTGGCGGCACCTGGGTTTCATAGCCAAATGACATCCACGGCAAAGTGGTTTTTGACCAATATCTTGAAGAATCTTTCGGCGAACGGATCTTAGCTCGTCCTGCTCCCGGTATTTCAAGATTAAAATCCTGATTCAAGCCTATTTTGTAGATTCCTTCTACAAATTTTGAAGGATTATTCTCATATCCTTTCAAAATAATTTTTGCTACGCCCACATTCGATGAATAACGGATGGATTTTGAAGCGGTGATCGTACCATAGCCGCCTCTATGAGCGTTATGGTCCCGGACAACAGATCCTGCATAAGTATACAGGCCATTTCCCGTTTCAACAGTATCATCCGGGTGAACAACGCCGTCTTCAAGGGCTACCATCATCGAAACCACTTTGAAAGTAGAACCGGGTTCCGTTTCATCGGCGACTGCGTGATTTTTCGTTTCGGTCCAGACTCCTTCCCTGATACGTCCCATATTTGTAATTGCCTTGATCTCACCGGTACTGACTTCCATCACTACCGCAGTTCCCGACTCGGCGTCAATTTCCCTTAATTTATGAAGTAAAGCTTTTTCTGTTATATCCTGGATATCTATATCAATAGTTGTGACAATATCTTTCCCATTTACCGGATAAATCAAGGGTTCAGCCGTAGTTCTCCCGTAAATTTTTTTGATCATACTCACTCCCGGAACGCCCCGTAAAAGGGAATCATATTCCAATTCCAATCCATTTTTTCCTCCTTTTTCAAAATCGCCGTAAATATCTCCGATCGTGCGGGAAGCCAGTGTCCCAAACGGTTTTGAACGCTTCAGGAATTCTTTGGTATAAAGTCCCGATTTATTACGATTTTGACTCAAGAAAGGAAGTTTTCGTATTTCTTTTAATTCCAGGTAATTCATTTTTCTGTCCAGGAGGGAATATTCACGGCTTTTCCGGGCGATTGTTTTCCCTTTGTTGATCTGCTCCGCCTCTTTTTGGCGCATGTTCCAACCATTCAGGATATGGTTTTTGTAGTAGCCTGCCGATTTTTCAGGGTACATGGCATGCAGGCCTTCAGCCAAAGATCCGACATACTTCATCAGAGTGTCTTCTTGTAAACCATCAGCCCAAAAGTCTATATATAAATGGTATAACGATTCACTCGTTGCCATTAACCTGTAATCCGAAGAATAAATGTTCCCCCGGCTGGCGGCAATTTCCTTATTGGGTCGTTTCAAAGTACTCTCCAGCTTTTTCCAGGTCTTCCCGGTTATAAAAGAGGTATAGCATGCCCGTCCTATTATCGCGATGACAATAATTCCAAAAATGAGAGCTACAACAAAATAGTTTCTCAATATTTTACTATTAAGGGCTTTCTTCGCCATATCTGACTATTTACGTATTTCGTAGGCCGGAGTTTTAGATCCGGACAAATTCAGTCCTTTTTCTTCTATTAAAGATTCTATCTGCGATTGACGACTATTTGTTGTCAACTGCGTCGATATAACCAAATTTTCATATTTTATATCCTTGAGTTCTGTTTTTAACCGGTCTATTTCCGTTAATTTTTTAAGACAGGAATAACGATTGCTGATAAACAGAACAAAAAGGAAAGTGATCAGAATAATCAGTTTGGATTGTTTCACTACGAAATCTTCTTTCAGAATTTCCCCGTCCAGAATATTTCTTCCGATGAAAATCTTCTTTTTCTTTCCGGAAAACTCCCGGCTTTCCGTTTTATATTCCTTATAATTACTTTCTACTTCCATTTTATTTTCATCCTGTTTTTTCCACTATTCTCAACTTTGCACTTCTGGATCTCGGATTGCGTTCAATTTCTTCCTGTCCGGGCACAATGACCTTATTATTTATTATTTTAAACGGAGAATGAATATTTCCGTAAAAATCTTTCTCTACGTTTCCCTCAAAATTTCCGGTTTTGAAAAAGTTTTTCACCAGGCGATCTTCCAGGGAATGGTACGTAATTACAACCAGCCGTCCGCCGGGTTTTATCAATCCACTCGCCTGTAACAGCATTTCTTTCAAGGCGTCCATCTCTGAATTGACTTGTATCCTCAAGGCCTGGAACAACCGGGCAAGTTGTTTCTTTTCTTTTTCTCTTCCGAAAAAAGGTTTTACAATATCCAGGAGATCCTGAGTAGTAACGATTATTTTTTCTCCTCTTGCCTTTACTATAGAACGACTTAATGCCCGTGCATTTTTCAATTCCCCGTAACAATAAAAAATATCCGCAAGAGATTCTTCAGAATATTCATTCAGAATATCCGATGCCTTTTCTCCCGAACGCTTGTTCATTCTCATATCCAACTCACCGTCAAACCGGAAAGAAAATCCACGTGTTTCGTCATCGAAATGATGAAAAGAGACCCCAAGATCAGCCAATAGACCATCTATTGTTCCTATTCCATACCAATCCATAAAATTGGACAGATAACGAAAATTACTTCTCACAAAAGTAAAATGTTCACTTTGGAAAATGTTTTTTTCCGCATCATCATCCTGGTCAAACCCAAAGAGACGCCCTTTTCCTTTGAGATATTTCAAAATTTCCCTGGAATGTCCTCCACCTCCAAAGGTGACGTCAACATAAATTCCTCCGGGAAGAATATTCAATCCTTCCACAGTTTCCTTTAGTAAAGCAGGAACATGATAATTTAAGTTGCCATCCATTTTTGTATTCCTTTTTTGAAAGCCTCAGGACTCATCATTGGCTCATTCAGTTTATTGCGCGCCCAAATTTCGACTGTATAATTCACCCCGACGAACCGGACATCGGAAGTAATTCCCGCCAATTGCAGATAACGTTTTGGGATCAGAACTCTTCCATTAGAATCCATTTCCAATTCTTCTATATCCATTACATACTGGTGAAATATCATTTCCTGTTCTTCATCCCAGCGATTCAATTTTGAACGAAGCTCCGATACTTCTTCATCCCATATCGTTTTAGGGTACAAAACCAGACAATCCAGAAAAATATTTTTACGCAAAACGAGTTTCTCAATCCCTGATGCTTGCAGGTTTTTACGAAAAACAGCCGGCACAAAAAGTCTTCCTTTTGCGTCTGCTTTCGCGTTTATATTTCCCAGAAATCGCTCCATTTGAGAACTTTAGGCATTAATTCAGGGTAAAGATACGACATTCTCCACTTTTCCCCACATTTAAAGCAAAAATTTTAAAAAAAGTTTTTAACAGGGTGTTGATAACTAAGACGTGGAAGACCGGAAGATACGGGGCTAATCCGCTGTTTTACTTAAACACGGAGTGACACGGAGTTTAAAAACTCCGTGTCACTCCGTGTTTAAAAAATCGAAGAATTAGAGCGCTTACTTCCGTATCACCTTGAACGTTTTGCCATCGTAGTGAACCAGATAAGCGCCTCTGGCATACCCCGTCAGGTCGATCGTAGTCACGCCGTCCTGGGTTTTGTAG